>JAQVHG010000103.1 GCA_028696365.1 Methanofollis sp. | reverse complement strand
CGGTGGCGTTGCGGGGGGTGCCAATCGGGGTGTTGCTCGATCCGTTCGCAGCGATCGATGAGAGGATGAAATAATTCTGGCCCTGTCGAACCTACCACCTGTTCGTGGGGAGAGGGTAAATCGAACGCCTTCCTCCATGCTCCTACTTGGGCGCCGCCCCCAGTGAAGAGTCTATGGGGAGGCGGATGAAACTCATTCTCTCCACAATAGGTGAGGATTTCTACAGAGCCAGTTCAGCAGAACCTTTTATCATGATCTCTTTTGTGATGAAAGATCCACTGCCCAACCAGATCCCGGCGATTTCTGGCAATTTTATCGGCATCATTTCTCTCCTCATTCTGAGGCAATAGTACTTCTCATCATTCTCACCTGTACAGGGCGCCGGAAGACCCAGGATATCATATGTATACTGGGCTCTGTAGAAATCCTCTTGACGGATCTCTCTGGCGGGGGGCGTGCCGCCCCCGGCCAAAGGGGTAGGAAGGCAGGGGACACACATTCTCTCCACGATTTGCGAGGGGTTCTACAAAGCCGTATATTGCAGTATTTTCTGAACAGATGGTGGTCTGACTTGTTGCTCTGATTTCCACGATCTGAGCCAGGATGAGTGCGCTTCTCCTTGGAACAGAACCTAGTATACCCTCAGTTAGGCTAACCAAGGGCCACGTCCAGCACCATCATCACCACAAACCCAGCAAGCACCCCCAGGGTCGCAAGCCTCGGGCTCCCCTGTGCCTCAGGGATCACCTCCTCTGCCACGACAAAGATCATCGCCCCGGCCGCGAAGGCGAGGGCGTACGGGAGGACCGGTGCGGCGACGATGACCGCCGCCGCCCCGACGACCGCAGCCATCGGCTCGACGATGCCAGAGAGTTGCCCATACCAGAAACTCCGCAGGCGCGAGAACCCCTCGCGCCTGAGAGGCATCGAGACCGCCATTCCCTCAGGGAAGTTCTGAAGCCCGATCCCGACGGCAAGCCCAACCGCCCCTGCAAGGGTTGCCGAGGGATGTGCGGCGGCCAGGGCGCCGAAGCCCACCCCCACCGCCAGGCCCTCAGGGATATTGTGGACAGTCACCGCAAGGATGAGCATGAGACTGCTCCGCCGCATCTCCCTGCCTCCGGATGGCTGTACAGTGGTTTTTTCTGGGTGAAGATAGGGGAGCAGCACCTCGGTCCCCCACATCGCCAGGCCCCCGGCAAGGAACCCGGCAGCTGGCGGGAACCAGACCGGCACCGAAAGTCCTGCCGAAAGTTCGACTGCCGGGGCCAGGAGCGACCAGTAACTTGCGGCGATCATCACCCCAGCGGCAAACCCGAGCATGAGGTCGAGTAGCCGACGGTCCACTCCTCGCGTAAAAAAAACTGTGCCCGCCCCGAGGGCGGTGAGCCCCCAGGTGAAGCACCCGGCAAGAAAGGCCTGCCAGACCGGCCCGAGGCTCCCCAGCAGGGCCATCATCTGCATCAGAACTCAGCGCATGAATTTTGAGACAAAAGGCGAGGTCTCACCCCTCCTGAGGAAATGCCCGGACGGCCCCTCGCCAAGGAACTCGGAGAACCAGGACTCGTGCTCCACCTCCTCGTTGAGGATCGCCAGCGCCAGGTCATAGGTGCGGTGGTCCTTGCCCGCGGTGTAGGTGCAGATCTCGGTATACCCACGGACCGCACACCGCTCTGCCTCGACGAGGACGGTGAGCATTGCGGTGATATTGGACGGGTCTGGCGGGAGCCTCGCCGGCGGGCAGGCCGAGATGTTATGAAACTCCACCATGTCGTCGGGAAGTTTTCCCCCGAGTTCGTAGATCCGCGGGACCAGCGCTTCGAAGTGGTTCCTGTCCTCGATCCGTGCGGTCTCTGCGATCTCTTTGATTGTCTCTCCCTCCAGGCCGATGAGGTTGGCCCGCAGGATGGTGTAATAATAAAAGGTGGTCAGTTCGGCCGCGGCGTTTTTGACCAGCATCTCCAGCAGTTTGTCGACGTCGATCCCCGCCGCTTCGACCATCTCCCGTGCAACTTTTGCCATTCCATTTTCCCCCGTGTCCCAGGTGGGACGTGAGGTGGAGAGGGGGGCGCGGGATATATGGGTTGCGCCCCCTCACCCCCGACGCCGGGCCGCGATGACGAGGGGCAGCGCGACCAGGACGGTGGTGAGCGGTGCTGGAGTCTCTGTCGTTGGAATCAGAGCCTTCGTCGTCGATGCTGGCTCCCGGGTGTGTTCATACGTGAAGAGCATGACAGAACACCCCTTACTCCAGACGATGCAGTCGCCTGAGATGAGGTCATCGCTCATGGAACGAGAGCCGGAAGAATAGACGATCATCTTCTCTCCGGTCACAAGGTCGAAGAGATAGGTGTCGGCGTCCGGGACGTCGCTCTCCCTGAAGACATACTCGTTCCAGACCACCAGGTCGCCTGAGATCGAGGGGCCGCCCTTCATGGTCGATGAATTCGCGAGCACGCGCTCGCGGCCGGTGGTGAGGTTGTGGAGGTGTATTTTATCAGACGCGCGCCAGACGACCCGGTCGCCGGCGATCGAGGCGCTACTCTCATCGGCGGGTGCAGAGGTGAGCGCCCTCTCCTCGCCGGTCGTGATATTATAGAGATAGATGTCGTCATTCCCATGGCGTCGGTCGGTCCAGACGATCCGGTCGCCCGAGACGTCGGGGTCGCTCTGTGGAGCCTGATCTGTGCAGACCGCCCACTCCTCCCCAGTGCTGATCTGGTAGAGATAGATGTCTCCCTGTTGATAGGTGTCTCCCTGTTGTTTTCGCCGGTCTTCCCAGACGACATAATCACCTGAGATGGCGATATTCCGTGGCCTGGGGCTCTCTGAACTGATGCAGCTCGTCTTCCCTGATGAGATTGTATAGAGGTAGATGTCCCCTCTCTGCTCAGGGAGATCGCGCTCGCGGTCATCGATCCAGACCAGGTAATCCCCCGAGACGCGGGGGCAACTGTTCGCACGGAAATTCCTGGAGATGTTCACCTCTTCACCGGTCGAGAGGGTATGGAGTGCGATGCCGGTCCTGTACTCCCTGTCGTACCATGTCCAGACCACATGGTCGCCGTCGATCGCCAGCCAGTCCCTGCCGATAAGGTCACTACCGTTGATGAGGGTGACGAGGGTGCCCGGCGCCTGAGGGAGGTCGACGGCGGCAGCGGTGCCGAGCAGGCAGAGCACCAGGAAGGGAGCGGCCCATATGAGATGGATTTTCATGCTCTCAGAGTGGCCTTCGCCCGCGGCACCATATATATTCTGAAATCGTTCCTCGCGATGGGGATGCCACTCACCGATTCCTGGTGCGAGCATGACTCAACCACCTTCCCATATCTTCTCGCCGGGGGCAGAGCCCCCGGCGCGTATGATGGGAGAAGGCGGTTGGTTCACCCGTGTGCCTGGAAAAGGTAAGGGTTTCTACAGAGCGGTTTATTGAGAGGATGTGCGGTCTTCGACCTCATCATGTGGTGGGGGAGCGGGGAGCGACACGCCCCCTGATACGGAGAGCCACCTTGATGGGTTCTACACACCAATTTTCGAGCGGTCGGAATCCATCATAAGGATCTCTCCCCAGGGCCCGGACCTGCGAGTGATACTCACTACAAGGACACTCTCACTCCTGCGCGGGGACAAGGAAGACGCCGGTAGCCGGGCGATACCCTGACCGGCACACGAACTCGCAGATCCAGGCGTTATGTCAGGGCCGGATCCACCTACATGCCCGCAGAAACGCGCCCCATGCTGGCGACCCAGCAGGACGATCAGACTGAAACTCTGCCATCCTCAGAGAAAGGAGAGGCATAGGTATATTCATCACGAATCGCAAAAATTTCTGGAGGAAATCTGGGAGCACCGTGTCTGATGCGTCATGCCGGTGCAGACTCGTTCCTATTCACAGTTCATCAGACTGAGGTATTCCTATGGGCCACGAACGAGTGACTATAAGTATAAAAGAGATGTGTCTGGGGGTTCAGGTCCTTTTCGTCGCCTTCGGTGCGCTTGTCATCGTCCCGCTCCTCACGGGGTTGGACCCGAATGTCGCGCTCTTCACGGCGGGTGTCGGGACCCTGATCTTCCAGTTGATTACACGAATGAAAGTACCGATCTTTCTTGCCTCTTCTTTTGCGTTTATTCCTGCGATCATGTATGGTGTCGCAACATGGGGCATACCCAGCACCCTCTGCGGTCTTGCCGCCGCAGGCCTGTTCTACGTGCTGCTGAGTTTTGTGATCAGGTTTTCTGGCGTGGGGCTCGTCAATAGGCTCTTCCCGCCGGTGGTGGTCGGCCCGGTCATCTGTGCGATCGGTCTCTCCCTCGCTCCCTCAGCCGTGAACATGGCGCTCGGGATCGACGGCAGCGGAGTCCAGGTCGTGCCGGTCGAGACGGCGCTGCTCCTCTCAGGGGTCTCGCTCCTGACAACGCTGGTGGTCTTTACCTTCTTGAAAGGATGGCTCAGGCTGATCCCGATCCTCTGCGGGATCGTGGCGGGATATGCCCTCGCGGCCGCACTCGGGATCGTCGACTACTCGGGGATCCTTGCGGCGGCCTGGTTTGCAGTCCCGGCCTTCACCTTGCCTGAGTGGAACCTTGAGGCCATCCTCTTCATCGTCCCGGTCGCGATCGCCCCGGCCATCGAGCACTTCGGGGACATCCTCGCCATCGGCTCGGTCACCGGGAAGAACTACCTGGAGGACCCGGGCGTCCACCGCACCATGCTGGGCGACGGGGTCGCCACCTTTGTCGCCTCGTTCATCGGCGGGCCGCCGAACACCACCTACTCTGAGGTGACTGGTGCGGTGGCGCTGACCAAGCAGTTCAACCCGTTGATCATGACCGCCGCCGCCGTCTTTGCGATCTGCTTTGCGTTCATCGGCAAGATCGGTGCGGCCCTGCACAGCATCCCAATCCCGGTGATGGGCGGCGTGATGATCCTTCTCTTCGGGCTCATCGCAAGTCTTGGCATCAACCAGCTGGTCCAGAACAAGATCGACCTGACGACCCAGAAGAATGCGGTCATCGCTTCCATCGTGTTGATCACCGCAATCGGCGGGCTCTTCATCCCGTTCGGCGACTTCAAGCTGGCCGGGATCGGGCTTGCAGCGATCATCGGGGTTGTCCTCAACCTCGTGATCCCTGACCCAGAGGGCCAGGCACCGCAGGGGGTGGCAGCAGAATGACCGTACGGCCAGTCTCCCACCCGGTCATCACCCACAAGATCAACATGCTCAGGGATATCGGGACAAGACCCAAGGACTTCAGACAGATCGTGACAGAACTCACCTCGTTGCTGACCTACGAGGCGACCCGCGACCTCAAACTCGAGACGACCACCATCGATGGGTGGCAGGGCTCTGAGATGGAGGTCGAGATGTTCCTGGAGGAGGACCCGTCCATCGTCCCGGTCTTCCGTGCCGGTATCGGGATGCAGGAGGGGTTCCTGAGCATCATCCCGAGTGCCAAGATCAGCTACATCGGCTACTACCGCGACGAGGAAACGCTTGAACCGCAACTCTACTATGCAAAGCTCGCAGAGAACGTGCATCTCAGGAGGAACTATGTCCTCGACCCGATGCTTGCTACCGGCGGGACCACTTCGGCGGTCTGTTCGATGCTGAAGAGGGCGGGCGTGAAGAGCATCAAGGTTCTCTGTATCCTTGCGGCGCCTGAGGGGCTTGCAAAGATGGAGGAGGACCACCCTGACGTCGAGATCATCCCGGCGGTGATCGACGACCATCTCAATGAGAAGGGCTACATCATGCCAGGTCTTGGCGATGCCGGCGACCGTCTCTTTGGGACAAAATAATCTTTTTTTTGCTGTGGAGAGACCATCTGGATGGAACTCTCTGCCGGGGGGGTTCACCCCCCGGACCCCCCGCGTCAGGATAGGTCGCGGACGGCAATCCCTCTTCAAGGAGTTCAAATATGTCTTCCAGGTCCTATCTTCTTCCCGGGGGTCCGGGGGCAGAGCCCCCGGCGCGAACGAGTGAGGAAGGCGATTAAGTCATGCCTATACAAGGAATAAATGAGATCTTCTACAGGGCCAAAAATGCAGGCCTATTTCTCGGCACGCATCTTTCCGATGTGCCACGACACGAAGTGTTTTGATCTGCGACCTGAGGGAACTTGAGAAGATCTTTGATCTTCGAAGAACCCCAGGCACGAGGAAGAGGAGAGAAGGGGATTGTCACAGCCGAAAGATAACATCCTCATCTCTCGATCGTCTCATATCGTACTTCACTGAGATTCTCACACGTTCTCCTTCACCTCGACCACCACCGCGATCACCCGTTCCCCTTCTTCGTCGACCAGGAAATCGACCGTCACGGTCTGGTTGGTGATCCTGAGGGCCGGAGCACACTCATCCCCTGACGAGGGGAAGGGTGTCGGGTGGCAGGAGAGGAGCACCCCCTCGACCTTGCCTCCTTCGAGATACATCCCCCGCGCCGCCTCGTCCCTGAGGGCGATCCTCGCGACATAGGAGGCATTGGTCGTCATCCAGTCGGTATCGCCAGATGAGATGACCGGCACCTCCGCATACTCAAAGTCAGGGAGGTCGGTGGCGAGGGCAGGTCGGGTGGTGATCGGTGTCGTTGCCGGCGTCTCCATTGGGGTCGCGGCCGTCGTTTCGGCGGTCTTGTTCTCCACCGGCGTCGTGCATCCGGCGACAAGCGCCAGAGCCACGATGAGCAGAAGAAAATACCATGGACCTTTCATACTCAGCACCTTGTTTCTGGTGTCACAGGACCGGCGGCCGGTGGCATCCATGGCATACTATAATTCGGAATAGTATATGTGCATCGGATCGATGCTTCTTTCGGTCGACCCCCAAACCCCCGCACAAATCGAGTCGCGACCCGAGGGAGCAGATCAGGAGGAACTCTCCATACTCTCCAGGGCTGATTATTCTCAGACCGCCGTGGCCGGTCACAACAGAGGAAAAAGAATATCCCCTGTCGGCACTACTATGTATTACACACTACTGTGCGTGGCTCACTACCATGCATCGCGCAGCCATGCACGCGAGATGATCCCATGAATGTCCAGTTTAAGAAAGGAGTCCTCGACCTCTGCGTCCTCTCCCTCCTCTCCAGGAAGGCGTGCTACGGCTATGAGATCGTGCAGGAGATCTCAGGGGCCATCGAGATCTCAGAGGGCACCGTCTATCCGCTCCTGCGGCGCCTGAAAAACGAGGGGCATCTTGAGACGTACCTCCAGGAGTCGACCGGAGGCCCACCGCGAAAATATTACCGTCTCACCGAGAGCGGTCGGGCCCTCCACGCGCGTCTGAGAGAAGAGTGGTTCCTCTTTGTCGGGCAGGTCAACCGTTTTCTCAGGGACGAGATGAATGAACCTCCGGGTGAGAACAGGGGATGAGAGAAGATGGAAAAATCAGAATTTCTTGAGAGACTGAGCGCACGTCTGAAGGATCTTCCCGATGAAGAGGTGCAGGAGATCATCGGCGACTATGAAGAACACTTCGCCGCCGGCGTCGAGGCCGGGCGGACCGAGACCGCGATCGCCGCCGCCCTC
>JAQVHG010000102.1 GCA_028696365.1 Methanofollis sp. | reverse complement strand
ATTCGTCCTTGTCGGCGACCTTGATCCCGCCAGTGCCCCGGACTGCGATGGCCTTGAGGTTCTTCGCGCCCATCACCGTGCCGATACCGGTCCTGCCTGCCGCACGGTGCTTGTCGTTCATGATGCAGGCGAAGAGGACGAGCTTCTCGCCGGCAGGGCCGATGCAAGCGATCTCAGCGTCTGGGTCGGTCTCGGCTTTCACGGCGTCGTCGGTCTCGTAGACGGTCTTACCCCAGAGGTGGGAGGCGTCGCGGAGTTCAACGGTGTCGTTGTTGATCCAGAGGTACGTCGGTTTCTCGGCCTTCCCTTCGAGGATGATCAGGTCGTAGCCGGCGTACTTGATCATCGGACCGAAGTAACCGCCAGAGTTGGACGAGGCCAGGGTGTTGTTGAGCGGACCCTTGGCGACGACGTCGTAGCGCCCGGTCGAGACGCCCATCGTTCCGGTCAGCGGACCGGTGGCGAAGATGAGCTTGTTCTCTGGGGAAAGAGCGTCGACGGCCATGTCGACCTCGTCGATGAAGTACTTCTCACCGAGTCCACGCCCACCGATATAGTTCTCTGCGAAGTCTTTATTGAGGGGTTCTTTCTTGACTGTGCCCTCGGTCAGGTTGACACGGAGCACTGTTCCAGTCCATCCATACATTATACATTCACCTCTGAGATCCCTGAGGCAAGCTTTGCAGCGAATGCTTTCTTCCTCTGCACTGTAGCGGTGTCGGCGGGGAGGTACTCGATGGCGTTTGCCGGGCAGAACTCGGCACACATCGGGCTGCCACCGCACTGGTCACATTTCAGGGGCTGCTTTGCAGCGGCATTGTAGGTGATATTGCCGAAGGGGCAGGCCATCATACACATCCGGCATCCGATGCACTTGGCGCCGTTGATGCCGACAAGGCCGGTCTTGGGGTCTTTTTCGAGGGCACCAGTCTGGCACGCTGCAACACAGGCAGGTTTGTCGCACTGCAGACATGCCATGGGCACATTTACCCCGGCCTCAAACCTGAGGACGGAGATATTTGCAACAGTCGGCTTGAATTCTCCGACATGTCCAATCGAACATGCCAGTTCGCAGGTCCCGCACCCGATGCACCTCTCAGGGGTGATCAGTAGCAGGTTCTCAGTCTTCTCCATGATTGTACACTCCTATGATCTGAGAATCAATTAAATTACTATTTAATAATATCTATGGTCGATCCAATTATTTTAGGCATATATTAGATTTTTAATGATAAATTGTGTGGATTTAGTCAACATGCCCTGATTGGATCCCATGAAGAGATGAAGAGGTTTATTTAACCTCTCTTCAGTTCTCCTCCTGCGCTCCCAGCCCTGATGCGACTGCACGCGCCTCTTCAAGTTTGCGGCACCGTGGACAGAGCACACGTCCGTCCACTGGCTTGAACTCGGGGCTGACAACTTTGAGTTGTTCAGGTGTCGCGAACCGCACCCCGCACCTCTCACAAGCCACGAGGTCGAAGGTCCGGTCCCAGATCGTCCGGGTGGTCTCATCTTCGGTGACACGGATCGCACCAGTCGGGCAGACCTGGGCACAGGCCCCACACCCGATGCAGGAGTTTGAAGGCTCCTTGAAGGGCGTGTTCACTTCTTTCTCCCACCCACGCCAGACAAACTCGATACAGTTGTTGCCAAGGGTGGCACAGGCTCGCACACACCGGCCGCATCTGATGCAAAGATCGGTCTCGTCTTCGGGGACAAAGCGTGCGTCCAGAGGTTCGACGCCGTACTCCTCTGCAAGGTGCTGGAGGACCGGCGAATGGGGCGAGCGGGCGAGGAGCAGTTTCACCACAAAGGCACGTGCATCGCGGACCCGTTCAGTGTCGGTCCTGATCTCGACTGGGCCCTTGATCGGGTACATGCACGAGATGACCAGATTGGTGCGGCCGCGTGCGTCGGTGACCTCCACCTGGCAGAGGCGACAGTTCCCGTCAGGGGGAAGACCCTCATGGTAACAGAGGGTCGGGATCTCGATGCCCAGGCTACGCGCCGCTTCCAAGGCGGTCGTTCCCTTCTCAACCTCAATTTTTTGCCCGTCGATCGTCACTTCAACCATGTTACTCACTCCTCCTCACGACCTTAATCGCCTTGAAGCGACAGGCGTCGATACACGAGCCGCAGGTGACACAAGCGTGTTTATCGATTGTGTGCGGCTTCTTCTTCTCTCCAGAGACTGCACCGGCCGGACAGACCCGTTCACAGAGCGTGCACCCTGTACAGAGGTCGGGATCGATCTCAAGGGCATACAGCCCACTGCAGACCCCGCCCCGGCAGAAGCCCTCCTTCTCGTGTTCCTCGTATTCTTCGGGGAACCAGTTCATCGTCGCGAGCACTGGGTTCGCGGCGGTCTTGCCCAGACCGCAGAGTGCGGTGTCCCGCACATGCTCGGCGATCTCCTTGAGCATGGCGCAGTCACCTGGTTTGGCGGTTCCCGAGGTGAGACCGTGGAGCAATGTTTGCATCGCTTTGAGTCCTTCACGGCAGGGTGTGCACTTGCCGCATGACTCCTCGACCAGGAAGTCGACGAAGTACTGAGCGACGTTGACCATGCAGGTGTGATCGTCCATCACGATCATCCCACCAGATCCCATCATGGATCCGGCGGCCTTGAGCTGGTCAAAGTCCACCGGTCGGTCGAGTTCACTTGCTGGGAGACATCCGCCAGAAGGTCCGCCAGTCTGAACGGCCTTGAACTCGCGGTCGTTGAGCACACCGCCACCGATCTCGTAGATCATCTCGCGCAGGGTGACACCCATTGGGACCTCGACGAGCCCGCTGTTCTTGACCTTGCCGACGAGTGAGAATACCTTGGTCCCGCTGTTGTTCTCGGTGCCCATGCTCTTGAACCACTCCGCACCATTGAGCAGGATCTGCGGGATGTTCGCCCAGCTTTCGACGTTGTTGAGGACGGTCGGACCTTCCCAGAGGCCCTTCTCGGTTGAACGGATGTACTTGACCCGCGGAACCCCGGCCCTCCCCTCGATGGAGGTCATGAGGGAGGTCGACTCACCGCAGACAAAGGCTCCGCCGCCCCGGACGATCTCGATCTCAAAGTCGAACCCGCTGCCCAGAATGTTCTTGCCCAGGAGGCCGCACTCGTGCGCCTGCTCGATGGCAATCCTGAGATGGTCGACCGCGATCGGGTATTCGTTCCTGACATAGATCAGACCCCGTGTCGCCCCGATGGCATACCCGCCGATCGCAAGACCTTCAAGCATGGTGTGCGGGTCGCCTTCCATGACGGCGCGGTCCATGAACGCACCAGGATCACCCTCGTCGCCGTTCACGACGACGTATTTCTGTGGGGCGTCGACGACTGCGGCAGACTCCCATTTCACACCGGTTGGGAACCCGCCACCTCCGCGACCGCGGAGGCCAGAGTCCTTCACGACCGCGATCACCTCTGCTGGCTCCATCGAAAGGGCCTTTGCAAGCCCGGCATAAGCGTCTGCGGCGAGCGCCTCGTCGAGAGAGAGCGGATTGATCTGCCCACAGTTCCTGAGAACGATCTTCTTCTGGTGAGAATAGAACGGGATGGCTGAGGTCGAAGCGATCTTCGACTTGGTGGCCTGATCACGGTACAGAAGACGGTCGACGACGTTCCCGCCGAGGATAGTCTTCTCTATGATCTCAGGGACGTCTTTGGGCCTGACGCGCTGGTAGAAGATCTCGTTGGCGTCCTTAGAGAGGCGGACAGTGACAAGTGGACCGCGCTCACAGAATCCCTGACACCCGGTTGCCTCGGCCTTGAGATCGATGTCAGCCTTCAGATCGTGCTCGTCAGCGTATTTCATGAAGCCTTCGTAGATCTCCATGCTGCCATTGGCAAGACAGCCTGGTCCTGCACAGACCCAGACGTGGGGAATATCGGGTGCTGAGGCAAGAAGCCCTTGGCGGTATTCTTCGAGGTCTTTTATCGTTTCAAACCGCATCTTTCCTCTCCTCCTCGATAATTTCTGGGATCTGTGAGATCGTCACTTTTCCGTACACTCGGTCGTTGACCATCACTACCGGGGCCATTGCACAGGCTCCGACACAGTTCACTGTCTGAATCGTGAAAAAACCGTCTTCGGTCGTTTCGCCGTTCTTGATGCCAAGTTCTTTCTCCAGCGCCTCAACGAGTTTGGGCGCGCCGCGCAGGTGACAGGCTGTGCCGTTACAGACCTTGATCACCTTCTTGCCCTGTGGGACAAGACTGAGCGCTTTGTAAAAGGTAGCGACGCTAAAGACCCGACTTTCAGGGACGCCGAGATATTCGGCGACCATCTTCATCGATTCAACAGACAGGTATTTGTGGTGTTCTTGGATATCCTGCAAGGTTGCGAGCAGATAGCGGGGTTCTTTTGGGTAACCCTCGATGATCTGACGCACCGTTAGGATCTGTTCTTGTGTCTCTGTCGTTTCAAACCCTCCATGATATTGTATACTCTGGGTCTAATTAATGAAAAAGTCTCTAGCTATTTACATCTGTTGATATTCTCGTGAATCTGGGAGTTTTTAATGATTAAACAGTATAATTTTGACATTTTAGGATCAATATTTTATTAAGTAATTGAAAAGAATTCCGTCCTGAGATGGTATAGAGAGACGATGAAGGTCGAGTATGAACCGGGCACAGAGGGGCGCGCAGCGGATCGGAGGGCAAATTGAAGAGATTTTCATCTCACATACTGATTGAACCCTGTCGGGAGGAGGCGTCTGCCTATGTTGAAGGTCACGAACCCGTACATTATTTGAGACCAGAAACGGTTCTAATTGCTAATTTGTCCGCCAATCGCCGACTCTCCAAATTCTTCATGAATTTTAGCAAATATTTAGTCATATTGGAATGATTTCAAATCGAAACAATTAATTAAATCTGAAAATCCATGCATCGACCATGAAAGTAGGAATAATCGGTGGAACCGGTGGAATAGGACAGGGAATGGCACTGCGGCTCTCGCAGGACCACACCGTCTATATCGGATCGCGCAAAGAAGAGAAGGCTCAGGCCGCCTGTGACATGTGCAGCTACGCTCTCAAGGTGCTCGGTCTCCCCTTCGACCTCAACCCCACAACCAACCAGGGAGTCGTAGACGAATCTGAGATCGTCGTCTTTTCGATCCCGGCCGAGAACCTAGAGAGGACGATCGAATCTCTCAACGGACTCGAGGGCAAGATCGTCGTCAGCCTGATGAACCCGATGATCAGGACCGACTACTTCAAGTACAACCCGCCAGAGGAAGGGTCGGCCGCCCTGAAACTCCAGAAACTCCTGCCAGACTCAAAGGTCGTCGCCGCCTTCAACAACATCCCGGCTGGCAAGTGGCAGAAGCTCTCTGAGCCCCTCGACTACTCGGTTTGTGTCTGTTCTGACGACGAAGCCGCGAAGGAGAAAGTCATCGAACTGGTCAACACGATCTCTGAGCTTCAGGCTGTGAACGCTGGTCCCCTTGCGGTCTCCCCGTACATCGAGGCCATCACCCCGCTCGTCATCAACATTGCCAGGTTCAGCAAGATGCGCGATGTTGGAGTTTACTTCAAATAAAAATATAAAAATTCATTTTTTCAAAATTATTTAATAATTTGTACCTGTGGTTTCTCTTCTCAACGCTACCATACCTCACATGCTCCTCATTCACGGTGGGTGCCGCACCTTCGCCGTCTCTATTATGAGCGCGCAGATTTCGAGATGGTTGCAGGGCAAAAATATCGAAATTTTCCGGGTAAAACGAAGCATTATACATGATTTTTAATGATATATCTGAGTGGAATGAACGAATTGCAATCATAGACCATTATAGAATAATTCCCTGATATCCGCGACAAAAAAGAAAATCAAAACATAATTCTTTGTCCGATTCTGAATTCAAGGATTAATAATTATAAATAATTCATATATAAGTCCATAGACCTGGAATGAAATATCCACCCTTTATATTGATCAATGCGGACTCTTCGATCATAGGATGTTCAGAACAGAACGTCCTCAAATGGAGTGGGAAAAAAAATGGTATACACATATCTGAACCCGGCAGTTGCCCTCATGGGCGCTGGAGCAGTGAAGGAGATCGGCAACTGGGCACAGATGCTCAACGCCAAGAAGGCTCTGATCGTCTCAGGGAAGGGTCGCCACGGCAAGGCCCTTGCAGAAGACGTCGGTGCTCTCCTCAAGGAATCGAAGGTCGACTTCCACATCTATGCAGGCGCTGAGCCCAACCCAACCGATGTCTCAGTCCAGGAGGGCGCAAAGGTCTACAAGAAGGAAGGCTGTGACATGATCATCGCCGTTGGCGGGGGGTCCCCGATGGACTGCGCCAAGGGTGTCGGAGTCGTTGCGGCAAACGGCGGTGAGATCTACGACTACGAAGGTGTCTCAAAGGTTGAAAAGGCGCTGCCACCTTTCATCACCGTCAACACCACTGCAGGCACCGCCTCTGAGATGACCAACTTCGCAGTCATCACCGACACCCGCCGACACGTCAAGATGGTCCTTGTCGATTGGAAGATGACTCCAGATGTGGCAATCAACGACCCAGAACTGATGGTCAGCATGCCGCCGGCACTTACTGCCGCCACTGGTATGGACGCCCTCACCCACGCGGTCGAGGCATACGTCTCCACCATCGCCACGCCGACCACCGACGCTGCTGCGATCGGCGCGATCGAACTCATCAGCAAGTGGCTCCGCCCGGCCGTTGCAAACGGTAACGACATTGAGGCCCGCGACATGATGGCCCACGCCGAGTACCTTGCCGGCATCGCCTTCAACAACGCCAGCCTCGGCTACGTCCACGCCATGGCCCACCAGCTCGGCGGGTTCTACAACCTCCCGCACGGGGTCTGCAACGCCATCCTCCTGCCGCACGTCGAGAAGTTCAACCTGCTCGCCGCACCCGAGCGCTTTGTCGACATCGCCAAGGCACTCGGCGAAAACGTCGAGGGGCTCTCCACTATGGACGCCGCCGACAAGGCCATCGAAGCCATCAAGAGGCTCTCTGTCGATGTCGGTATCCCGGCAGGCGTTGCGGAACTCGGTGCTAAGGAAGAGGACATCCCGACCCTGGCCGACAATGCCATGAAGGACGCCTGTTCCCTCACCAACCCGCGTGTCGCGACGAAGGAAGAGATCATGGCCATCTACAAGGAGGCTTTCTAAGCATCAGTGAATGGTGGTCTGCACATCATCTCCACCAGAAGAACGTTCGTCCCTTGACACACCAGCATGGGTACAGAAGAGACCGTTGGTAGCGGTATCTTCTAGACACATACACGCATAAGCCTCGGAAGCAGTGGAAGTGAACACACCAAATAACCAATGTGGAGGACAGGGCTCCTCCACCCAATACAAATACCATATCCTATAAGGTACTTACAAACTGATCCATTTCGCCGCCAAAGAGAGGATCAGATACTGGGGAATAGTGATACAACACCCATATAACAACATATCTCTTTTTTAGGCTCTTTAGAAACTCTCACTTATCGTGAGGAGAATCTGTGTCATCCGCCTTCCCATAGCCTCCCGTCGGGGGGGCTCTGCCATGGGCAACTGTGACGAGAGTGCTAC
>JAQVHG010000101.1 GCA_028696365.1 Methanofollis sp. | reverse complement strand
AGGGGTGTGAGATGGGCGCAGGATCGGTGGTCGCATCCGCCATTTCCATCGTCCTCATCATTATTGTGGCCTACGTGGTCATGGGGGGCGTGATCATCACTGCTGAGACTGTGGCCGATGCCCAGGAAGCCCGCCTCCATCAGGAGGAACTCAGGCTTCATACTGGGATTGAGGTCACTGACTATACCCTTGACGAGGGCGCCTCGACCCTGTACCTCAACCTTACTAACACTGGGAGCGAGCCGATCCTCACGTACGAACAGATGGTGGTCTTTACCGCCGCCAAGGATGCTTCCCCCGTCTATTACACATATAAGTCCGGAGGGAGCGACGGAACCTGGTCATGGCTCACTATCACCCCTGACTTCGTCCACCCCAAGGAACTCGATCCTGACGAGGTAATGAATATTTCAGTAAGGTACGCTGGCGAGCAGCCAGCGTGGGTACAGGTGACCACCCCGAACGGAATTTCAGATTCACGATACCTGAGGTGAGAGAGATGGATGACAACGAATCACTTGGAGACCTGCTAGGAGGATCAGATAAGAAGATCCTCTCGACAGGAAACACAGAACTGGACAAGAAAATCGCAGACGGCCTGCCTCTCGAGTCGCTCACCCTCATCGAGGGGGAGAACGACACCGGGAAGAGCGTACTCACGCAGCAGATCATCTGGGGGGCGATGAAGCAGGGACTCAATGTCGACCTCTTCACCACCGAGAACACCACCAAGAGTTTCATCACCCAGATGGATTCGATGAGCCTGGACATCTCAGACCACTTTGCCTGGGGGTACATGCGGATCTTTCCGCTGCACACCGTGGGCTTTGAGTGGAAGGAAGAGGACATGCAAGGCATCCTCCAGGCCATCATCGCGCATATCCACCGGAGCAAGGCGGAAGTCGCGGTCATCGACTCCCTCACGCTCTTCACCGAGTATGCCTCCACCGACATGATCCTCACGTTCTTCACCAATTGTAAGAACCTCGTCGACCATGGCAAGACAATCCTCATCACCCTGCACACATACGCCTTCGAGGCCGACACGCTGGTGCGGATCCGTTCGATCTGCGATGCTCACCTCTTCATGAAGAAGGCGCTCGTCGGTGACAAGTATGTGATGATGCTTGAGGTCGTAAAGGTACGTGGAGCACAGAGAACTACAGGGAACATTGTCAGTTTCGAGGTCCACCCGGGGTATGGTATGAAGATCATCCCGATGACCTACGCGAAGGTCTGATATGAGCTCAGGACTTTCCATCGCAGCGAAACTTCCCTTCAAGACAGAGGTCAATGAGGACCTGAGCGGATGCTATGCAGACCTTGAGTCCTCGGCCCTGTACCGGATGCTCCCCTCTAATGCGCGGGAGTATGTGAAACACAGTCCTCATCTCTTAGAGTATCTCAACATCTTCCCGGTGAACCAATACGGGATCCCGCTCTTCTTCTCTGAGTTGAATAATGATGCCAAAAAAGCCAAGAACCTCAACCTAATCTATCCGGCTGATGGCGACACCTTCATTCACCTCCTTGAGGATCCGGATGATGTCAGGAACTACTACATCCCAATCGAGCCTTCGTTCTTACATAGTGTGGCATATCTTTTGCCACCGGTAGAGGCGCGGCTCATCGACCTCCTGGACGCTCTGGAGACCGATCCTGTCACTGAAGAGGAGAGGATCGCGGTTCTCAAAAAACTGATCAGGGAGATCGTGTACATCAAAGAGCCAGGGAAGGAGATCGATCCAGAACTTCTTGGCACCCAGAAAAAATCAGTCAAGGACAAGATCGTCAAGTTTCTCAACACCGACTTCTCAGCAAAAAAGAAACTCGACACCAGCGAGGTGGACGACGGAGTCATCAGGCTCCCTGACGGGCGGATTGTGGTCAGCCCCCAGGAACACCGTGCCCTCGAGTACATGATGATCAGAGACAAGATCGAGATGGGGATCCTCAAGCCCTTCCTCTCAGACCCCTATATCGAGGATATCTCCTGTGACGGGGTAGGTCCGATCTTTATCGAGCACAAGGCCTTCAGAGGACTCAAGTCGGTGATCGGGTTTACTGATTCAGAGCCCCTCGACCAGTTTGTCATCAAGATGGCCGAGCGGATCAAAAAACCGATCACCTACCGCAATCCAGTGGTGGACGCCACCCTCCCTGACGGCTCCCGTATTAACATCGTGTACGGCAGCGATATCAGCCGACACGGGAGCAACTTCACGATCAGGAAAGTAAACGAGGAACCGCTCTCCATTCTCCACCTTATCAACTCCAAGACCTGCGACTTCATGCTTGCGGGGTATCTCTGGATCTGCCTGGAGTTTGGGATGTCTCTCTTTGTGAGTGGGGAGACGGCGAGTGGGAAGACGACGACGCTCAACGCGATCACCACCTTCCTCCCGCCTGAGAACAAGATCGTGACCATCGAGGATACCCCTGAACTGACCGTGCCGCACCGGAACTGGACGCGCGAGGTCGCGAAGGCGAAGGGGAAAGGCGAAGGTGAGGGCTCGGACGTCACTATGTTCGACCTGCTGAAGGCCGCCCTCCGTCAACGTCCGAATCAGATCCTGGTGGGTGAGATCCGTGGGGTCGAAGGGAGCGTCGCCTTCTCGGCCATGCAGACCGGTCACCCGGTCATGAGCACCTTCCACGCCGCCTCGGTAGAGAAGTTGATCCAGCGTCTCTGCGGTGACCCGATCCTCATCCCAAAGACCCACGTGGACAACCTCAACATCGTTATCATCCAGAGTGCGGTCCGCAGGCCGGGCGGTGGGACAGTGCGGCGGATGCTCAGCGTCAACGAACTTGTCGGCTATGATCCTCAGACCCAGGGATTCTCCTTTGTCGAGATGTTCCACTGGGATCCGGTCACCGACGAACACGTCTTCTGCGGGCGTGGGAGCAGTTATTTGCTAGAGAACAAGATCGCGACCCTTCTTGGTATCCCAGAAAGCAAGAGGAGTGAGATCTACTTTGAGGTCGAGAAACGGGCAAAGATCCTGCAGAGACTCAACGATGCAGGTTACCTCCGGTTCTGGGACCTCTTCCACATGATCTCAAAGATCAAGAAACAGGGTCTCCTCAAGATCGAGGTCTGAGAGATGTTTGAGTCGGTGAAGAGCAAACTCATCGAGAAGAACGGCGGGACTCCCCCATTCGAGGAAGAGATCGAGGCGGTGAAAGAAAAAGCCGCTCAGATCTCTGAGAATAAGAAGATGGAAGGGGACCTGGTCTTCATGACGACCTACATGGCCTCGGCAATGACGGCTGACGTTTCAAGGCCAGAACTCTTCGAGTACACCGCAAACCGGTACGAGTACATCTCGACAAAGTACATCCAGAAAGTGGTCTTCTTTGTCAAACGCTGGAACTACAGTTATTCCGAAGGCCTCAGGATGGTGGCTGACCGGGTCAACAACGATATGCTCAAGAGCATGTTCAACCGGTACTCCAACTCCATCGATTCTGGTGTGCCTGACCGTGAGTTCCTTGACATGGAGTTAGAGACCGCACGTGATGTCTACCGCAACACCTTTGAGCAGGGTTTCGAGATGCTGAAGAAGTGGGGCGACGCCTACATCGCCCTCCTCTTCTCCTCGATGCTGGTTGCGATCATCCTGATGATCTCGGTCGCGATCTATGCTCCAAGCGGGATCGACGCTGCGCTCAACACTGCCTATGCCTTGGTCCTCCTCACTTCTGGGTTCGGCGTCGCTCTGATGTACCGTGCCGTCCCTATTGACGAGAAGACCATCGACCGGTCGATGAACCACTGGTGTTCGCGAGAACAGTCGATGATCGACAGGTTGCAGAAACCCATCCTTATTATCACTGCAGTCGGTGTTTTTCTCCTCCTACTTGCGGGGGTAAACACCGGGATGGTCTATATGATGATCGGTCTCCTGCTTGCCCCTCTTGGGATCATCGGGTATGTCGACAACCACAATGTGGTGCTCAGAGATGAGGACTTCCCGGCGTTTATCAGGGGTGTGGGATCGATCATGGAGGGAAAAGGTACTACCATGGTCGAGGCGATCAGAGAAGTCGACCGTAAATCTCTCGCTGCCCTCGAGCCCCACATCAACGCAGCCTATACCAAGTTGAACCTTGGACTTGACGATGCCTTGACCTGGGAGCGGTTCATCGGCGACTGTGGTACAAACCTCATCGCGAAGTACATGAACATCTTCAGGGACTCGGTCTCGCTCGGTGGCGCTCCAGGTGTTGTCGGCAACATTGTGGGTTCGTCCATGCTCTCGCAGGTGCTCCTGCGCAGGAAGCGCGATATGGTGGCGACTAGTTTCATCGTCCTCCTGGTCCCGATGCACATCGCCATGGTCGGGCTCTTCATAGCCTTGTACGAGATCCTCCACACGATGTCAGAGGCCGTCGCTGACGTGATGGCATCGTTGGGGGAGAGTCAGGCGGCCCTGACGTCGTCGTCGGACTCGATCGCTGGGTCGATGATGGGTTCGATGAACATGTTTGTCAACTTCCCTGAGGAGAAGATGGTCCCCTTCGTGATGATCATCCTCCTGATGATCACATTGTCCAACATCATCGCGGGCAAGATCGTCGTTGGAGGCGACCGGTACATGGTCTACTTCCTTTCGGCGCTTCTCTTCACCATCACGGGATTGCTCATCCTCATAATGCCGCCGATTATCGACTACTTCTTCCAGATACCTCAGTTTGGAGCGGTTTAACATGAAAAAAATCAGTTTCCCTACAATTGACCCGACCATCAGGCGTTTGCTCATCTTCTTCTCAACGGTGAGCATAGGTTCAGTCTTTATCATCTATGATGTCTCGACTGAAGTGCTGATCATCGGGACCGTGGCCGCAGGTTCGCTTACGCTCTTTATCTTTGGAGCCGCGAAACTCTCAGACCTGAGACCAAGCCAGATCAAGAAGGCGGTCCACAAGGCTGTCGAAGACTTCAAGGTCAGGAAGGAGAAGTCCACTGGCCGTAAGAGTGCAGGCAAAGAGAAGGCAAGCCTCCTGAAGGGGCAGGCAGATGGAAAGTTGGCCCCGGTCATCTCGGTCCTGAAGTCCTTTACAGAGGCAATGAGAGGAGGGACTGAGAGGCTGAAGGCCACCCTCTTCCATAGAGATGAAAAATTCGAGGAGATCGATACCGCACTTGCATCGGCGGGCGTGGCTGGAGGCGCGGCGGCCGCTTCTGGTGCGGTGGCTGAGAGCAGCGGTGCAGGCGGCCTGGACCTCGATGATGAGGAGTTCGAAGACGCCCTCGAGGGACTGGACCTCGGTGACGAGGGTCTGGACGACCTTGAAGATGTCGCTGATGCAGAAGATCTAGAGATTTCCACTGACGCCGAGACACCTCCAGAGGCGTCGGCCGATCCAGAACCTGACGATGCGGCAGTCTCTGCAATTCTGGAGGCACACTCTGACGAACTCGAAGAGTTCGAAGAACTCGGTGAGATCGAGGATCTGGATACTGACCTTTCAGAAGACCTTGAAGGCCTTGAAGACCTGGATGATCTCGATCTCGACTCCCTTGAGATCGATGAGGGAGGGATCGAGGGAGTCCAGCCAGAGCCTGAAGAAGAGGCTTCATCTGAGGAGGAAGCGCCGGCAGCTGACCTTGCGCCCCCCCAGAAGACAGGTGCTGCAGCAGCAGCGTCCGGCGAGGATGAAGAGAACGACGGAGAGTTTGACATGCTCGCCTTTGCGAACGGGGGTGGAGATTCCACCGGCCTGATGGCTCTCCTCAAAGAGGATGTCAAGAAGGCGAAGACCGAAGATTATGATAGTCTTCTCCGTGACATGAAAGGGCAGAAATTCAAAGCTGATGACCTCGTGGAAGAACTGGAGGATACTTTGAAGGAATTGGGGAATAAATGTGTCAAGAATACAAAGGGGAATATGAATGAGTAATGTGCCTGTCAAGATCGAGAAGCAGGGGAAGTGGATCACCGCAAAACTCGCGCTGGACAAGGAAGGGATGAAGTCCTCGGACAATTCCGTCTCTGTCCAGTACAAATCGATCGTCGACCTGGAGGCCAAGGGCAGCGTCCTCAATATCACTGTGAGGGGACAAAAGGAGCCTATCAGGATCGCCTCGGTCGCAAAGGTACTCAGTATTCTCAAGAGGCAGATCCTTGCTACATGTAGTGCATATCGTCTTAGCACCTTTTTCATGTCCCCTGCGGTGAGGGGTGGTGTCTTTGTGAAGAACGCAGCCTGGGAGAAGGGCGGTATTGCCGTTCTGATCTCAGGGATCTGGTTTTTCTCGAAGAAAAATCAGATCTGCGTCCCCCTCAATGATGTCGCCTCGATCGAGATGACCAAACGTGAGGTCCAGGGCAAGGATGTCGATGTCATCAAGATCGACCACATCGAAGGGAATGAGGTGGTCACCAGTCTGGTGCTCTGTCCGGTCACGACACTCCAGGTTCTCTATAATTTCCTGAAAGAATCCACGAAAGGCATGGATATGGCGGGCCACGAGATCGATCCCCAGTCGGCACAGGTCGCCATGCTCGTATACAGTGGGATGGACACCGCTTCGATTGAAAATATGCTCTCACTCTCGCAACGAGATGTCGACCGCATCTACGAGATGTTGATCAAACAGGGGCTTGCCGAGGTCGTCGTAACCCGAAGAGAGGTTAAACTCACGACAAAAGGCGTGAGGTTCATCTCAGATGCAACAAAAGTATAAATTCTTTTATTTTATGCGTTATCCAAAAATCAAAAAATATATATTCCTGTGCTCTCAAATAGTTACTTTGGAGCATTATGGGTAGGATCTTAATCGTCGATGATACGCTCTTTATGCGGACTCTCCTGAAGAACATCCTCTTCTCTGGAGGACATACGATCGTCGGTGAAGCCGAGAACGGTGAAGAGGCGATCGCCAAATATCAGGAACTGAAGCCCGACCTTGTCACGATGGACGTCGTCATGCCAAAGAAGAACGGCATCGAGGCGCTCCAAGGGATCAGGGAGGTCGACCCCCATGCGAAGGTGGTCATGTGCACGGCGGTGGGCCAGGAACAGATGGTGAAGTTGGCGGTAAAAAGCGGCGCAAAGGGCTATATCGTCAAACCGTTCCAGGCCCCGAAAGTACTTGAGGAGGTGAAAAACGTCCTCGGGGCCTGATCATGATCAGGATTCTAATTGTCGATGCCTCGGTCTTTATCCGCACAATACTGAGGGACATCTTCAGTAAGGCGCCGGGGATTGAGGTGGTGGGGATCGCGTCTGACGGTGCTGAGGCACTCACACAGATCGATACCCTCAGGCCAGACGTGATGACCCTCGACATCGAGATGCCGAAACTCAACGGCCTCCAGGTGCTTGAGGGGATGAAACGCTGCCGGCACAGGCCAAAGGTGATGATGCTCAGTTCCCTCACGGCAAAAGATGCGGTGCACACAAAAAAAGCACTGGCTCTTGGCGCCGACGACTTCATGCTCAAACCCGTGGAGATTTTCAAAGTCCGTGGGATCGAGGAGGAACTGGTCACCAGGATCAAGCACCTCATCGAGATCAAGCCTGCAGTCAAGGTCACAGGGCGCCAGAACCAGATCGCCAGCAAGGTGGTCCTCTTTGGCTCCTCTGCCGGGGGACTCCAGCAACTCGACCTTGTCCTTTCCAGACTTCCTTCAACCCTGGATGCAGCCGTCGTGGTGACCCAGCACATGCCAGAAGGGTTCACGGCTGCCCTTGCCGAGCGTTTCAACCGTATATGTCCTCTCCCAGTACGGGAGTCAGGGAACGGGACGGTCCTCAAGGAAGG
>JAQVHG010000100.1 GCA_028696365.1 Methanofollis sp. | reverse complement strand
ATTATCTCAAACTCCGGCACCTGGCAGACGAGAACAAACCGGTGCCGGTGACGGCCCGTCAACTCGAGGCCCTGGTCCGTCTCGGCGAGGCGAGTGCACGGATCAGGCTCTCGCGCACGGTCGAGCCAGAGGACGCCGAACGGGTCGTCAGGATCGTCGACCTCTGCCTGAGGCAGGTGGCCTACGACGCCGAGTCGGGCACCCTGGACATCGACAAGTGGACGACCGGGATCACCAAGAAGAAACGCGACCTCCTCCATATGATCAGAGACACGATCAGAGATCTCAGCGGCGAGGACGGCACGGCCAGGATCGCCGAGGTGGTCGAGGCCCTGGCAAGCGAGGGCTTTAACCGCGACGAGGTCCAGGAGAACCTGGATAAGATGTGCAGGTTCGGCGAAGCGATGCAGCCACGGCGCGGGCTTGTACGGTTGATCTGAGGGACGAAGGGAGTGGAGGGAGGGAGTGGTGCAGAAAGTGTACTGCTCATCATCCACCGGGGGTTGCACCCCCCAGACCCTCCGCGTCACGATTGGTCGAGGAAGGCAGAGGCAGAGATCAGATGAGTGCTCTCTTTTTTGTTCGGCGGTCTGCGGTCTTCGGCCCTATCTTTATCCTGCGGGAACGAGCGAAGGGGGAGTAGAGGGGAGAGGCCGATCTCATTCCTCTGCCGTTCCTCCGTGAGCATCTATAAATACCCCCATCTCCCAGATCCTCTCGATTAGACGTGGCCATTCACCTCCGGACCGACGATCTCAGACGCTTGCAGGAGCGGTCGGCCTGGATCAGGGAACATTATGGGGTGAAGCGGATCGGGGTCTTCGGCTCTGTTGCCAGAGGAGAGGAGACTCCGACAAGCGATATCGATATCCTCGTCGAATTCACAGAGGGGGCGGCCACCTTCCAGAACTTCATGGCTCTCATCACCTACCTCGAAGCCCTCTTTGGCCGGAAAGTGGATCTGATCACCACCGGCGGGATCGACCCTTACCTCAGGCCGTACATCGAAGATGAGGTGATCTGGTGTGAAGCGTGAAGAGGTCTACCTCCACCATATCCAGGACGAGATGATCTTTCTTGAGACACACTGCGGCACCATCACCTATGACGACCTTGTCGGTGACGAGGTGCTGAAACGATCGGTTCTCAGGAGCATCGAGGTGATCGGTGAAGCAGCAAAACATCTCCCGGCACCCTTCAGAGAAACTCATCCTGAAGTTCCCTGGAAAAAGATGGCCGGGATGCGGGACCGTCTCGTCCATGCCTACTTCAGTGTGGACTGGGAAATTGTCTGGGATGTGCTGACCCACGAGATCCCAGCACAAAAACCCCTGATCCATACATTGCTCAACCCGGGTGATTCTCATGAAACACCATGAGGCGCGGGAACCCCATACAGATCCAATAAAGTCCAGGAGAATTGTATCCCATCTGGTCTTGTAGAGCCCATCCTCTTCTCATCACCAACAACGTTTCAAGCGGTTCTTTGAAACACGCCGCAGCGGATTTCATGGTAAACCCGCCTCGCCTCGCGCCGCGGCGATAGACGGGGGACGGCAGAGGCGGAGATCAGATGAGGATTCTCTTTTTTGTTCGCTTGATCGCCGTCCACGACCAATCTTCATAACGAGGGGTTCAGGGGCCGCACGGCCCGTGAAGCCCGTCGTCGGGTGATCTGAGAGGAGGGAGGGAGTGGTGCAGAAAGTGTACTGTTCGCCCTTCGCCGGGGGACTTCGCCCCCGGACCCCCGACATGGCGATAGGCGAGGGATCGCAGACCGGAGGATCTGATGAGCGCGCTCTTTTTTGTTCGCCGGAATGCCATCCTCGATCAATCTTCATGATGAGGAACTCAGGGATCATAAGGTCCATGAAGCCCGTTGTTGAGGACCGAGGGTAGTGTATTTGAGTGGGAGCATATCCCAAAACTCTCTAGGGTTGAAGACCTCCTCGAACCGAAGTGCTTCCTTCAAGAATTTCTGAACGCTCTCCTCGACCGAGGGGCTTAGCCGCCCCCCGGGCCCCCCGTCGATGAAGATTGGCGGAGGAGTGCGGCCCGTCTTCATGATCTTAACTCTATCTTCCTGTCCCCATCACCATCCCGGGGGTGCGGGTGGCACTCATCCCCGGCGGAGGCGTGGGGGAAGGCGACGAATGCATGGGTACGCGATGAAAAAGCAGGGATCTCTTCACTATCATCCATCGCATCAATCAGTGAGGATGAGGGCTGGAGAGTATTGGGATGACCTCTGGGTATGATCGGATCTGTATCATCTACCAGGGGACTACGCCCTGGTGAAGGGACGCAAGTACACCCACGGTGCCATGAGTATCGTTCTTCTCAATCACTCAACACCTGGCTCGGCCACTCTCACGTTTTTTTTGAAGTGAAGAGAGACCGATCACAGATCACATATCTCGATAGAATTATAATTACGAAAATACGCCCCTCGCAGGGTTGTCCCCCTCTGCGACTCCCTGGAAGGTGGTCAGGGTGTTGGATTCTGGTGTGGTCCTCCGCCTTCAAGAGAAAAAAATCCATGAAGGTGATGAAATGAAAAAACGCACAACCTTTGGGATCAGCATCCTGGTCCTGCTGGCACTCGCCCTGACCTCGTACTGGTTCCTCTCCGGTCCTGGCGACGACCCTCTCCGAGATCAAGACCCTCTCAACGTGACGGCTGGAACCATCACCTGTCTCTCTGATGAGGAGAACAAGACCTCTCTGGCTGAAACCCCCGATGAAACCCCCGACCAGTCACCTGCCAAGACCATAGAAGACGTGCTTTTGGCCAGGAACATCACGTTGAGTAATGAGGACGACGCCATTCTTCTGACCGAAGACACTGACCTCGCTGCATTTGCCCGTGAGCGGATGAACCGCCACGGGGTATTCCAGGAAGAACTGGCCGGTACGGTGCCAGGCGAACCGGTTTATGTGCACTCGCTGGACGAAAAACTGAACGACTACTTCCTCATCCCCTTTGAAAAAGACGGGTATATTGCCGTCGTGGTAGAAATTACCGTCATGGACGATATTGCACTCTTCGGCGGCGTGGGTGCACCATCTATTCAGACAAAGGACGTCGTGCGGCCGACACTGGACGAAGCCAGGGAGGTGCTCTCAGAGAGTGGCCACGACAACGACTGGGACACCAGGCTTGTCTGGAAGCCCTGCCTGCAGACCATGTCCCGATCCAGTCCAGTATGGGAGTTCAGCAACGATGACGGAGAGACGTGGTACGTCTGCTATTCTCGCGATGACACGATAGAGATCTATGACGGACTGACAGAGAAGACACTTGCCGGCTGAGAGGCACAGACTGACTCATCCATTTTTTTGGCTCTGTAGAGACCCTCACTTAATCGTGGGGAGAATGTGTGTCATCCACATTCCCATACCTCCTGCCGGGGGTGATTGCCGCCCGGATCCTCGGGATGAAGAAGGAGTCGGGAAGGCAGAATAGATGACACGACGAAGGGGCTGCCGTTCTCGACCTATCGTGTTGTGGCGGGGGGTTCAAGGGGCGGCACGCCCCCCACCAGAGAGATTCATTTTGTGTTTTGATCACCAGAATGCCATCTTCGATCAATCGTCACGATGAGAGGGGTAGCACAAGATTCACCAAGAACTTTAAATCTGCCTTCCTTGGTCCTATCTTTATCCTGCGAGAAAGAGCGAAGGAGGAAGAGGTGAGAGCACGATCTCATTCTCCTGCTCCTTTCCATCGTTGAGTATATCTAGCAACAATTATTATGTCAGAAATATACCGTAACGCGTGAACCTATGATGCACTCCTCATATTCCATTCCCGGACTCCTCCTTCTTATCCTCTGCACCGCGGGGTGTAGCGGGGTCATGGAAGAGACCTTCACCCTCCCTGCCGCAACCTCCGGTCCCCCTCTCACCGCTCTCTGGGAGGGAGCGGTGGCGGCGACCGGTATCAAGGAGGAGAGCGGGATGATGAGTGGTTTTGACTTAATCATGGAAGAGGACGGACATATCGTCCGGATGAACCTCGTTTTTTCAGGCGTGATCGACGGAGAGCGGCGGCACTTCAATGCCTACTACCAACAAGACGGCACCGTGAGCGTCACACCGACCAAAGACCGCGCCCTCCTTGGCATCCCCCACCCAGACCAGGTCTTCAAAGACCTCGAAGCAGTCGGTCCCGGTGGTTTGTATGGGGAAGGTAACTGGACCATTCGCCTGAATGAGATCAGGGGCGTGACCTATGCTCCCCCCGCCGTCAGGGTGTACCTCATGGAGAACCGACCCCTCACTCCTCTTGAGTGGGTCTCGACCGCAGGTGCCGCCTCGCAGGTTTTCTACCTCTCTGTCTGTAAGGTCCCCGTCCCCGACGAGACCGTGACGACTGAGCACGGGGTCGGCGCAGGTATAGAGGTCGGGACCGATGGGAGCGAAGGGAGGTGCTCGATCCTCTTCACCCCCGAAGAACTGGCAAAGACCTCCTACAAGAGTGTCAAAGAGGGAGGCAAGTCGGAACCACCAGGGAGAGGGACAAAGGTCCAGAAATAAGAGCCCTGTAGAAACCCCCACCATTTAGAACATATCCCAAAACTCACTGGTGTTGAAAATGATCTTGAACTGAATTTTTTCGTTCCTGAATTTCTAAATCCTATCCTCCACCAGGGGGTGGCACTCGCCTCCCGCATGATCGAGGCGGGAAGCCATGTGATCAGAAGGCTACTCTGACCGATCGATGAGAATTTCTACAGAGCCGAAAAAAAGGAGAGAGATTTACTCTGGCACCGTGGCGCTCTCATAGATGAGCGTCACGTAGCGTGCGACAAAGATCGAGAAGACCGGTGCAAGGACGAGGAGGATCAACCCCCCGACGACCGGGATGAGCATCAGCACGAAACTCACTGCCCAGATGACGAGGTACACAATGACCAGGGCGACAAGATACTGGAGCCACCCGATCGCACCGATATGCCTAAAGATCGCCGAGAGATTGAAGGCCTCGCCGAAACGATCGGTCCGTGCAAGTCTGATCCCACCAAAGATCGAGACCAGGCCGATGAGGACCGCGAGGACGAAGATGACGATCGTCCCGATGACAAAGGTCGCCGAACCCGCGGCGGTCAGCCCGCCACCGGCATAGAATGCCAGCGCCGCCCCGCCGAAGAAGACCATGGCGATGATGATGACCGGGATGTTGTAGATGATCTGGACGATGAAGAGTTTGACCCCGTCGATGAAGAGTTTGATCCAGTCTTCGAGTTCAGGCGCCATCACCTTCCCGCGGTAGACCTCCATCATATATCCCATGATCAGGGGAAAGATGATCGACGAGATGATCAGAAGGATCCATTTTCCCCATTTCCCCCAGACGGCCTCCTTTGTATACTCATAGGACCTGCCTAACAGCGTTCCATACTCCACTCCTTACCCCCCCGAAGTGCGGCGAGAAAGGGGATGCGAGGATATAAGTCTGTCGAGATGGGGAAGGGGCGTGAGATCGACTTCTCCTCCATCTCTCGACCGCACGGGACTTTCTCAAAAAGAGCGCGCTCATCTGATCCTCTGGTCGGCCGTCCCCGTCTATCGCCATACCAGGGATCTGGGAGCGGCACGTTCCTGGTGGAGGGACAGAGGCGTACACTCCATGGAGCACCCGACGACGGGCTTCATGGGCCGTGCGTCCCCTTGAACCCCTCATCACGAAGATTGGTCGTGAATGACATCCCGCCGAATAAAAAAGAGAACGCTCATCTGATCCCCTGCTCAGTGATCCCTCGCCTATCGCCATTCTGGGGGTCCGGGGGCGAAGTCCCCCGGCGAAGGAACAGGACTGCACTTCCTTGTAGCACCCAACGACGGGCTTCATGGGCCTTGCGGCCCCCGGCCCCCTCATGATGAAGATTGGTCGTGGACCGCATTCCGGCGAATAAAAAAAGAGAACGCTCATCTGATCCCCCGGTCTGCTATCCTCGACCTATCGCCATGCCGGGGGTCTGGGGGGTGCAACCCCCCCGGTGGAGGAAGAGCGGTGCACTTCCTTGTAGCACCACCTGACGACGGGGACCGCTGGCCTTCGGCCCCCCGGCCCCCTCATGATGAAGATTGGTCGTGGACCGCATTCCGGCGAACAAAAAAAGAGAGCGTTCAAGACCCCTCATCTGATCTCCGCCTCTGCCGTCCCCCGTCTATCGCCACGCCGGGGGTCTGGGGGATGCAACCCCCCGACGAAGAGAGGGGCACCTATAAGAATTCTCCAGAGCCGGATCCCTCTATCCCTATCCGGTCCCCTCTCCCATCCACACTTCCAAAAATCCCTGAACAAAAAAAAGATTAGTGCCTGAAGTAGCGCACGCCGGTGAAGACCATCGCCACATTCAGTGTATTGGCGGCGTCGATCACTTCCTGGTCGCGGATCGATCCACCTGGCTGGACAAGCGCCGTCGCCCCGGCCTCGGCCGCGACCTCGAGAGTGTCGGCAAATGGCAGGAACGCATCCGACGCCACGACCGCACCCTTCAGAGATGAACGGGCCTTCTCGACGGCGATCTTTGCCGACTCGACACGGTTCATCTGCCCCGCACCGATCCCGATGGCGGCATGATCGTTGGCAAAGATGATCGCGTTGCTCTTCGTGTGCTTGCAGACCTTCATCGCAAACCGCATCGCCGCGACCTCGTCCTCGGTCGGGTCACGCTCGGAGACGACCTTCCACTCTTCCTTGGGCACACCCGTCCGCTGGACCAGCACCCCGCCGTCGATGGACCTGAGCCTGTCGGCCGTGGAGGGCTCTGGCATGACCAGCACCCGCATGTTCGGCTTCTTCTTCATGATCTCGATGGCCTCAGGAGTGAACGACGGCGCCACGATCACCTCGACGAACGTGCCGCAGAGTTCCTCGGCGATCGGCGTGTCGACCGGGGTGTTGAGGGCCACGATCGAGCCGTAGGCCGAGATCGGGTCCACCTCGCGGGCGGCCAGATAGGCCTCGAGCCCGTCCTTCCCGGTGGCGACCCCGCACGGGTTGTTGTGCTTGACGATCACCGAGGCGGGTTTGTCAAACTCGCGCAGCAGAGAGACCGCCGCGTCGACATCGAGATAGTTGTTGTAGGACATCTCCTTGCCCTGGAGTGTCGTCTGCCCCGCGATCCCGTGGTCCCCGTAGACCGCCGCCTGCTGGTGCGGGTTCTCGCCGTAGCGCAGACCGCGGCGGTTCGTGAACTGCACCGTGTAGACCTCAGGGAAGCCCCCGTCGAGCGAGTGCAGGTGGTTGGAGATGGCCGCATCGTACGCCGCCGTGCGGGCAAAGACCTTCTTTGCAAGCCCAAGCCGCTGCTCGTAGGTGAACCCCCCTTTGGCGACGTTCTCCTTGACCATCGCGTAGTCTGCCGGGTCGACGACGACCGAGACATACTTGAAGTTCTTGGCCGCTGCCCTGATCATCGCCGGACCGCCGATATCGATGTACTCGATGAGGTCGTCGAGCGCCAGGTCCTCCTCGACCATCTTCTCAAACGGATAGAGGTTGACGACCAGCAGGTCGATGGGGTTGATGTCGAGTTTCTTCATGACCTCGGCGTCCACGTCCGGCCTGCCCAGGAGACCGCCGTGCACGCGTGGGTGGAGAGTCTTGACCCTTCCGCCCATGATCTCAGGCGAGCCCGTGTAGTCGGAGACCTCAACAAAATCGATCCCTGCTTCCCCGAGGGCCCGTCCGGTCCCCCCCGAACTGATGATACGGTAGCCGTTCTCAACAAGGGTCTGTGCAAGATCCACAATCCCGGTCTTGTCCCAGACAGAGAGAAGTGCCCATTTCATGGTGGATATAT
>JAQVHG010000099.1 GCA_028696365.1 Methanofollis sp. | reverse complement strand
CGGGGGGTTTGGCGGGCGGCACGCCCCCTCGCCTGAGAGAGAGATCAAGAGGGTTTCTACAGAGTCGGTCTGGTGGACCTTTGTATTTTTTTGTCAGAGTGATCCTCTGATCATTCGCCCTGACCATTTCTCAGGACATCTCCTTGATCGCTTTTCTCACGAGCGGGAAGTTGTAGGGAATATCGGCTTTGTAGAAACCCTCATTTCTTCCAGGTGCGAGTGTAACCTAATCGCCTTCCCTCATGCTCTCGCCGGGGGCGAATGCCGCCCAGACCTCCGGGATGAAGAGAGAGAGACGGGAAGGCAGAGTACATGGTCCTAGAAGAAAAGATGTGTCGTCCTCGACTTTTTCGTGACGCGGGAGGACAGAGGGGTGCAAACCCCCCGTCACCGAGAGGGATCAGGAGGATTTCTACAGAACCGGAACATCATCCATTGCCGTCCCCGCCTATCCTCGTCGTGGAGGGTCAGAGGGTGCAACCACCGGCGCAAGATGGGGATGAAGATAAGGTCAGGAAGGCGCAATCGATGACCATGAAGAGGTTGTTGCCCTCCCCTCCAACAATCATGTAGGGAATTCGGAGGGACGACCGAAGGGAACCGAGAAGATCTCTGATCTTCGAGGAGCGACCCCCAAAAGAGATAGTTATCGGGCTCTGTAGAAATCCTCTTGATGACTCCCTCTGTCGGGGAGCTTGGCCGCCCCCCGAACCCCCCCACCACACGAGAGGTCGAGGACGGCAGCACTCTCTTTATGGTCATCGATTCTACCTTCCCGATTCTCTCTTCATTCCCGGGGGTCCGGGGGCAGAGCCCCCGGCCAAAGAGGTAGGAACGCGGGTGACACACGTCGCCCCCACACAACAGATGAGGGCTTCTACAGAGCCAGTTATCGATATAAATTCTACAAAGTCAAAAAATAGAACACTCCGGCCTCAGACCACCCGTTTCGTGGTGGAGAGCTCGAGGCCGTCTTCCAGGATATTGTATGGGACAAGTTGGTTGGGGAGGTTTATCCCATGCATCTTGAAGATCCCAAGCATCCGCTCGATCTCTGAGCCGACGATCCGCTGGACCAATTCGATATATCCATCGGCTGCCCTCGCCAGCCTGATCTCTTCTTCTCTGGTGTGGACCCCCTTATAGAGGAGGAGGACGACATTCGATCCCTCTACGCGCGCCTCTATCTTCAACTGACGAATAAGATCGAGGGCAGCACTGATGCCTTCTCTGAGAACGATAGTAGAGAGAGAGTCGATAACGACCCGTTCGCCATGGGCGAGCGCGGGCAGTTCCTGGGTTCTGACCGCTCGTGCGTCGTACATCTCCTCATTCGGTTCATCATCGATCATCAGATATGAACCGCCAGTGGCTATCTCTTCCTCTCCTCCACGCCAGAACTGAACGCCAAAGAGGTCAAGACCATCGGTGGGTGTGCCGGCGACGATGATCACGGCCCCTTTTGGAATACCTCCATCCAAGGCGAGATCAAGACCGGCAAGCCCAGTGGATCGCAAATTTTCTCTATCCACGCTTTCCTCCGCACTAAACGTAGCGATGTGTAGCAATAAACCTTACGAGATTATCCTGGACGTCCCTTTTTCAATCTTTCTTTCTTCCACAATTGGAAGATCAATCTCTTTGGGAAAAAAAGATTATTCTAACCTTGTAGATCTATTCTCCATTCCTGTGGAAAGAATGTGCATCCATCATCTCCCTTCATCGATTGCGCGAGGGGCCTTTTCGAAAATTAGCTCTGTAGAATCAGGCATGAACGTGGGGTTCAAGCATACGGGATGAAAATTGCTCTGAGCAGCGCCAGAGAGTTAAAGAGGATCCTTCTCCTCGCGGATCGGGCATCTGGAAGATCCGGTTTCATCGCTGGCCCCTGCATATCTTCGTCGTGGGGGGTTCTGGGGGGCACTCGCCCCCCAGCGTGAGACGGCGATGAATGGTCTGCGAATTGTGGGCGGTACGCCCGATCATCACGCCTTCCCACACCCTTGCGCCGGGGGCGCTGCTCCCGGACCCCTGGGACCATGATGAGAATGGGAAGGCAGAATAGATGACCATGACAAAGGGGCTGCCGTCCTCGACCTATCGTGCCGCGTGGGGTCCGGGGGGCGGCCAAACCCCCCGTCAGAAAGAGTTCTATCCTGGGGGTTTCTACAAAGCCGAAAAATTTCTCAAGCTCGCTCATGCTCACCTTCCCCAGACCCCGAGGAAAGAGGGGGAGGGCGAAATAGGATTCTGAGAACTGTGAAACCGGCCCCCCTCCCTTTCGTGACGCACGTGTGTGGGAACCCGCACGACGATCACCAAAGAGTCAGTCCATCGTCAAAAATTCTTCAGGGTCATTATTCAGTTGAATGCACGAGATCCTGTTCCCTAAGCGTCCGCCTGAGAAGTTTCCATCCGCTCACTCTCGGAAGGTGATCGAGGACGACCATGTCGCGGGGCACCTTATAGCCAGCAAGCCGTTTCCTGCAGTAGCGGTTCAACTCATCCATGGTGATCGACTGCCCCGCGTTCATCACGACGGCGGCCACCGGGATCTCGCCCCGACGCTCATCAGGACGGGCAAAGATCGCGACATCCGCGATCCCCGGATGGTCGATGATCACGTTCTCCACCTCGGTCGGGTAGACCTTCCAGCCCGACATGATGATCATGTCCTTCTTCCGGTCGGTGACGAAGAGCACCCCATCCTCGTCAAGGTACCCCAGGTCGCCAGTCAGGAACCAGCCGTCAGGGCGGAAGACCTTCTCAGTCGCCTCAGGCATGCCCCAATAACCGCTAGCGACCGACGGCCCTCGGAGGGCGATCTCACCCACCTCGCCTGCCAGGAGTTCGTGGTCTGGATCGTCTTCGGCGACGATCTTCACCTCAGCATACCCGACCGGGGCCCCGACCGAGCGGTAGCCTTTGTGAAGCCTGGCAGTGTCGGGTCTGGTCGCCGTCCCTGAGCCTACGACGATCGTCTCTGAGAGCCCGTAGGCGTTCACGATCGGGATCCCAAACCGGCGGTCGAACTCCTCCCAGATGACCGGGAGGAGGGGGCCTCCCCCAGATATGACCGAGCGTGCGTTCTTCATGGCCTCCGCAGCTTCGGGCCCAGCCCTGATGAGAGAGTGGATCACCGGCGGCATCGAGGCAAGCACAGTGGCCCCATATTTCCCAGCGAGACCGAGGTAAGTGTCGAGGTCGAACCTGTCCAGACAGACCCAGGTTCCACCGGCCTTGAGGACCGCAAGCCCCCACGAGAGCCCGACATGCCCCATCGGATAGATCCCGAGATAGACGTCGTCGCGGGTGAGGCCGAGCAACTCCTCCTGGGTGGCGAGGGCGTTCATCCAGTTGCCCTGCGAGAGCATCGCACCCTTGGGCCGCCCAGTGGTCCCTGAAGTGTACTGGAGTTGGCAGAGGTCGTCTGGCCGGCACCCCACCGCACGCCCGAGCGGGGCGGCGTGGAGGAGATCGTCCCATCTGCACTCCCCATCTTCTGTCGCACCGACCACGCAGAGATCCCTGAGGGCCGGACATGTGTCCCGCACCGCCCTGACTGTGGGGGCGTGTTCCTCGTCAGTGATCACCGCCACGGCCCCGGAGTCATTGAGGGCATATGCCACCTCTGCCTCGTGGTACACGGCATTGGTCGGAACCGCAACGGCTCCGATACGCCAGATTGCAAGGTATGAGAAGAGATATTCTGGGGTGGTGTCAAGGTAAATACAGACCCGGTCGCCCTTTGTCACGCCAAGGGCGGTAAGCCCGCCGGCGAGCGCCGCCACGGTGTTCCGCAGGTCTGCATAGGTATAAGTCCTCCCATCTTTTGCAAAAATAAATGCCGGGCCTTTACAGCTTCTGGCCTGTACGTCAAGGAAGGTGGTGATGTTATGCATGGTCGACTCCATATGGCCACATCATGGCCACGATGAATAGATATGTACATTCCAGTATATACCCTATTCCCTCCAGGGGCAGACAGAGCACATATCCCAGAAGTATGCGATGCCTGAATAATCTGCGGCATCAAAATAGATTTTCCCAGCAATTCCTGGTTGATCTCTTCTTTTAGGGACCTGTATCTCCATAGCCTTCCACAGACGTAGATATAGGGAGGAAATCCTCCAGAAAATTCCTCAGGAACCTCTCTGCGGGGGTGCGGACATGCCACCCTGGGGGCCATGCTAGATGAGAGGTCGAGGACGGAGGGAATCAAAGATTTCCGGCGGCAGGAAGATCTTTGATCTTCGAGTGGCACACCTCCCTGAAGAGAACCTCCCCTGAGGATTTCCACAAAACCGATTTTCTCCGACACCCGAAGGGAGGTGAGAAGACAAAGTCTTCGTGATATGAACAGAGAGAGCAATGAGTAAAGATCCATCAAATTTGAGAGTGTGGGGACGACCTCTGAGAAAAAAAATGGCTTTGTAGAAGTCATCTCCTATTCTTAGTGAGGTCATCCCAAAACTCTCTGGCCCTTCCCCCCGGAGTAGATCGCGAAGGATGATAGTTGAGAGGTTCTCACCTCTTTGTAGTGCGACCATGGATCTATCGCTTTCCCTTACGCTCCTGCCGGGGGCGAGTGCCACCCAGACCCCTGGGAGCAAGATTGGGCCGGGAAGGCATATTCGAAATCTATGAAGAGTGATTGTCGTCCACGACCAATCGTATTCGCGGGGGACCGGGGGGCCGGCAACCCCCCGCAGAGATAACTGTCCAAAGGGTTTCTACAGAGCCAAAAAAATAGAAAAAAGGGGGCGAGGGATTCCCCTGGTCACTGATATTCTGGCGGCTGGACCTGTTCGGGCAGACCCCCCTTGAAGTGCTCGCGCACCCGCCCGTAATAGTGTTTAATCCGTTCGTTCATCGTCGGGTGCACCTTCTTGGCTGCCGCCTCAAGGTGTTCTTTCGTGACGACCTGACTCTTCTCCCGCATCGCAAGCATCCCGGCCTCGCGGCAGAGAGCCTCGAGGTCAGAACCGACATACCCCTCGGTCATCTTGGCGATGGCCCAGACGATCTCGTCACGCACCTCGTCGGTAAGCGGGGTGCCGCGTGCGGCAAGCATGTCGGTGATGAACCGTCGCCGTGCACCGGTCATGAGAGGCTCACCGGTCCCTTTCTTGACTCCTTCAAAGGCTTCCCTGAAGTCCACGATCGAGGGCATCCCCTCCTCTGGCAGGGTCATGACCGTCTCTTCGATCGCCGAAGCGTCGAGCCCTTCGGTCATCGCCACAGCCTCATTGATCACTGAACCTTCAAGTGGCATGTGATGCGTGTGGATCCCGAGGATCTTTGCCCGGCCTTTCCGGTCGGGCGCCCCGATATAGACGAGCCGGTCGAAGCGACCAGGCCTGAGCAGCGCCGGATCGACGATGTCTGGGCGGTTCGTCGCGCCCATCACCACGACATCGCCCCTCTCGGTGAGCCCGTCCATCTCGGTCAGGATCTGGTTGAGCACGCTCTCAACCACATGGCTCTCCGACCCCGCGCCCCTGGACGGGGCCAGGGCGTCGAGCTCGTCGAAGAAGATGATCGACGGCGCCACCTGCCTGGCCTTCTTGAAGACCTCGCGCACCGCCCGTTCAGACTCCCCGACCCACTTGGAGAGGAGCTGCGGCCCCCTCACCGGGATGAAGTTCGCCCCGCTTTCTGAGGCGACAGCCTTGGCGATGAGAGTTTTGCCGGTGCCCGGCGGACCGTAGAGGAGCACCCCACGCGGCGGCTCGATCCCCAAATCTTCAAAACGTGCCCGGTCGGTGAGCGGGTACTCGACAGCCTCGCGCACCTCCTCCTTCTCAGACTCCAGTCCGCCGACATCGTCCCAGGTCACATGAGAGACCTCGAGCAGAACCTCACGCATAGCACTGGGCGAGACGTCACGGAGTGACTCACGGAAATCGCCGGCCTGCACCTCCATCTTCTCCAGAACCTCTGGCGGGATCTCGTCCTCCTCAAGGTCGATCTGGGGCATGTACCGACGCAGCGCCCTGATCGCTCCCTCGCGGGCCAGCGCCGCAAGGTCGGCGCCGACAAATCCATGGGTCTGCATAGCCAGGCTTTCGATGTTGACATCGTCGGCAAGTGGCATGCCCCGCGTATGGATCTTGAGGATCTCGGTCCGGTCCCGCTCGTTCGGGACCGCGATCTCGATCTCCCTATCAAACCTGCCCGGCCGCCTGAGCGCTGCATCGATGGCGTCAAGACGGTTCGTCGCCCCGATCACGACGACCTGCCCCCGCTCCTCGAGTCCGTCCATCATAGTGAGGAGCTGGGCGACCACCCGCCGCTCAACCTCGCCAGTGACCTCTTCACGCTTCGGAGCGATGGAGTCGAGTTCGTCGATGAAGATGATCGAGGGCGCGTTCTGCCTGGCGTCGTCAAAGACCTCGCGCAGCCGCTGCTCAGACTCGCCATAGTACTTCGAGATCACCTCTGGCCCTGCGATGGAGATGAAGTGCGCCCCGCTCTCAGAGGCGACTGCCTTGGCGATGAGCGTCTTGCCTGTACCCGGCGGACCGTACAGGAGCACCCCCTTTGGTGGGTCGATCCCGAGTTTCCTGAAGAGCTCGGGGTGGCGCATCGGCAGTTCGATCGTCTCCCGCACCCGCTGGAGTTCGTCCTTGAGCCCTCCGATATCCTCGTATGAGAGTTTCTTTGCACCGTCGAACCCAGCGGCCGGTTTTTCCGAGAACTCGACCTTGGTGTTCTTAGTGATGATGATCGCGTCCTCGGGCTCGACGACGACCGCCTTGAAGGCCACGATCTGGGGCTGCATAAATGGCAGCCCCGCCTGGATCGGGATCGAATCGTTCTTGGTGATCGGGAAGTCAATGAGGTGGTTGACCACGCTCTGGTAGTTGATCGGAAGCTGGCGCGGCAGGTCCTCTGGCGGGGCGAGGACGACCCGCTCTGCCTCGATCTCGGTCTCGACTTTGCGCACAAGGGCCTTGTCCCCGACCGCGACCCCTGAGTTCTCTCTGGTGAACTTGTCGATCCGCATCTTGCCCTGCTGCCAGTCAGAGACCATCGCCCGCCAGACCTTGGCGATAGTCCGGCGTTTCCCCACGACCTCGACGAGGTCACCAGGCGAGAGTCGCATTTGGAGCATGGTGTCGGGATCCAGGCGCGCCTTCCCCCCGCCCTGGTCCTCAGGATATGCCCTGTCGACTTTCAGATACATTTCAGGCATTCGTTAGAATCATATACGCCCTGATTTATAAGTACTGCCACAGTATGCGTATTCTTCTCTTTGACCCTTTTCATGGTGCAGCAGGCGACATGACCATCGGGGCGCTCCTTGCCGTCGGTGCGGACGAGGCACTCGTCAAACGGGCGATGGCGTCGGTGGTGGCCGAACCACTCTTTTCCCACGTGAAACGGTGCGGGATCTCGGCGATGAAGGTGGAGACCCACGCCGGGCCGGCACACCGGGATCTCGGCGAGGTCCTTGAGATTGTGGAGGGTGCCGACGCCCCGCAGCCGGCAATCGAACAGGCGAAGAGAGTATTCCAGAGGATCGCGAGAGCAGAAGAGAGCGTTCACGGGGAGCATGCCCACTTCCACGAGGTCGGTGCCGATGATGCGATCGCCGACGTGCTCGGGGCGTGCACAGCCCTGGAGACGCTTGCCGTCGACGGAGTCGCAGTGATGCCGGTCGCCCTCGGGTCAGGAAAGGTGAAGGCGGCCCACGGGGTGATCCCGGTCCCGGCCCCCGCGACCCTCGCGGTCATCGCGGCGTCGTCGCTGGAGACCAGGTTCGGCGGCGGGGAGGGTGAACTCTGCACCCCGACAGGGGCGGCGCTCATG
>JAQVHG010000098.1 GCA_028696365.1 Methanofollis sp. | reverse complement strand
ACCCACGGCACAATATATATCTTTAATTATATGTGTCTTATGTGGTTTTTCCTCTCCCACAGAAATAAGAAAAACAGGCTTTGTAGAACCCCTCGCGAATCGTGGAGAGAATGTGTGTCCCCCGCCAGAGAGATTCATCAAGAGGATTTCTACAGAGCTGAAAAACACCGATCTCCCCGGCACCTCTCTCATCATCCTCTCGATTTCATCGCTACATGTTTGAACACTTTCTTCACAAGTATGCCCCACAAATACCAAGTGAACATAGCGCTCTGTGGCACTACCTCCCTTTGATCATATCTCTGAGAAACTGTAGAGCCAGACATGACCCTTTGGTTCAAGCATACACAATTGAACATATCCAAAACTCTCTGAGGCTTGAACATTCTCTCGAAACAAAGTGTTCCTTCCAGGGAATTTTGAATGTATATCTTCTACTGGGGGGCTGCAAGCTCCCTTCGTTTGCACCTCGAATATCAAAGATCCTCTTATGTTCGCTCTGCTCACACCCACCGTACGATTGGTCGAGTACGGCAACGCCCTCGGTATGCTCGTCTACTCTGCTTTCCAGGCCCAATTTTGATCTTGGGGGTCGGGGCGGCTCACCCCCAGTGAGAAGATGGGGGAAGGTGGTTGAATCGCGCTTGTACCCAGGAGTAGAAGAGGTGAGGGATTTTACAGGGCCCAATATTCACAAAAGTGTACGGGATCTTTTCGACAGGACGATCTTCAAGAGCATCCCCTCGCGCGGGACCAGGGACACTCTCAGGATCAGAAAAAAAGGTGATTCAGGAGATCGAGATACTCCAGTTCCCATCAGAGATGACATTCAGGTAATATGGTCCCTTCTCCTCGATGGCCACCGGCACGGTTCCGTTATAAGAGCCCATGTGTCCGTGGAGGGGCTGGAGATAGGTGTCTGTCTGGTCGAAGACTGGGTGCCCGGTCTCGTTGTACAGCCAGACCGCAAAGACCGAGTCGCTGTCATGGGTAAGGTCGCACGTGACCTCGCCGATCGGAAGGTCGACCCACCCAGCGGTGTCGTCACCAGAACCGTTGACCGTGAACGGGAGCGGCGCCGCGGCCTCGGTCTCTGCGGTCAGGAGTTCGACATTCACACTCCACGCATCCTCGGCGGTGACATTCATGGTATACGTCCCGTTCTCGTAGATCCCAAAGATCTGCGATCCCGAATACGGGCTTTCGCCACGGGCGATGAGGCCATAGGTGTCAGGGTTCTGGATCCCGACCTCAAAGATCCCCGACCCGCTGGAGTTCATCACAAAACGGTACAGCCCGGGATCCAACTGCATCGTCTCAGAGGCGTTGCCGCTCTGCGCATAGAGCGTCCCTGGGAGGGGTTCATTCCCTTGGTCAGCGTCGGTCTGCATACACCCGCAACAGAGAAGGGTGATGCAGAGGAGGAGGGATACACTCATCCATCGTTTCATATTTCCCGGTACGGTGCCGTCATATATTACTCTGTAGGTGCCTTCAGGAGGTGCGAGGCTTCTCCGCCTCCTCTCTGAGACCAGGGAGTTGCCGGTGCACCTTCTCGGCTACCGCCCTGAAGGGCAAGCCGAGGGTGAGGGCAATCTCCTTCATGTCCTCGAATTCGGGCTTAATAGCCACCAGCCGCCCGCATGTACGGGAGGTCTTCACCCGCACCTGGAAGGTCTGCCCGGCCACCACGACCTCCACCGCCTCTCGTGACCTATCGGCGACGAGCCGCGGTTCCTCGCGCACCCTCACTCCGAGCGTCCCTGTCTCGTCCATCAGGATCCTGATCAGGTCTTGGTACCGGGCATGATCGGTGATCACTGAGAGCACCTGCACCGGCCGGTGCTTCTTCCCGATTGCAGGGGTGATATAGACGTCCACCGCCCCGGCCGCAAAGAGGCGCTCGAAGGTGTAGCCGATCGTCTCCCCGGTGACGTCGTCGAGGTTGGTCTCTAGGATCACGATCCGCTCGTCCACCAGATCGCCGACCTCCCCTTCGACGACCCGCAGGAGGTTGTGCCGCCCGGCGTGCTCACGAGTGCCCGCCCCATACCCGATGCGGGACGGGACCATCGCTGGGAAATAATCTGCGACGATTGCGAGATTGGCAAGGAGGGCAGCGCCGGTCGGGGTGGTGAGTTCCATGCCGAGCGCACTCTCTGAGACCGGGAGGTGGTGCCTGGCACAGATCTCAAGCGCGGCTGGGGCCGGGCCGCCGACCGCTCCTTCCCCGGTCATGACTATTCCGCCGCCAAGGGCCGGGGGCGTTGCATATATTGGACAGCCCCACAGCCCAGCTTTCTCTATTAAGAGAAGAGGCCCCAGGATATCGAAGATCGTGTCGGTCGAGGCAACGGCGTGGCGAGAGAACCCCGAGGGGTGTAGCCGCCGTTCGGCCTCGACCAGGTCTGTCAGGACAGCCCTGGCTGTCGCCGCCGCCTCGCTGGAGAGCCCGACCCTCTCGATCACCTCCTCCATCGCCGCCGCCAGGTCGCCGTCAGACCCGGCCTGCTCCTCGAGGAGCATGATCCTGAGTTTCTTTGCCCTGATCCCGCGCTCGGTCTCGGTGACCGCGATGTCGAAGGCTGCACATCTGGGCAGGGTGGCGATCGCCCCCGCAAGAGAGAAGAGGGGGTGTGTCAGACCTGTGAGGTCGACGAGGGCGGCGGTGAGCATATCGCCCGCAACCCCTCCCACCCTTGGGTCGATGAGCAGCGCCTTCATGCGGCAGGCGGGAAGGGTTCGTTGATCTTTGCATAGACCCGCTGTGCAAGTTTTGCCACATCAAGGGCTTTTTCGTCGGCGCCAGGAATGGCACGGGTGAGGAAGGCGCCGTCTTCGGCCCCTTTTGCAGCCTCTTTTGCCTCCATACCAATGAGGGCCGCGACCGCCGCGGGCACGGTGATGTTGATGATTGTGTGCCCGATGTACTGGAGTTCCTGGCTCAGGATGGACCCGCAGAAGAGGGCGACCGGCCAGTCTGGATCGTCGCGGTTTTTCCCTTCGAGGGCGAAGGCCGGCACTTCCTTCCCGCTGAGGTTCTCGACATGATACTTTTTCTCATCGATGGAGACGTCATACGAGACATTGGAGTCAAAACCCCAGTAGCGTGCGGTGAACTTGTCTGTCCGGCGACCGTGGGGCTTGATCGCGGTGAACTTCAAGGCAACCTTTCGACCGGTGAAGCCCGAGAGGATCGCCGAACCACGCTTTTCAACATAGTCTAGTCTCTCCTCGTCGAGGATCCGGGTGGCGTCGGCGACGGTCTGCCCGCCCTTGATGATGTCGTAGGTGTGGGCGGCCCGCCGGTAGATCGCGCGGTCCCGCACGCTTTCTGACGCAAGGATGCAGGCCTTGGTGACCTTGCCGCGGCTCACCTGTTCGGCCTTTCTTGTGATGGTGTTGAGACTGCAGAGGGCCAGTTCGGGGTCGATGAAGGCGTCCATCTTGTAGTCGTGGATCACTTTAGCGACGGCAAAGACGTCGCCCTGGTGTTGCATCAGGAGCCTGAGGGCCGGGACACAGTCACCTGCAAGGTGGCCGAGGGGTGGGTTGACTGGGCCGCCTGAGAATCCGGCTCCGATAGACGATGACTCCTCGAAGCCGGCGAAAATCTCAGAGAGGGCCATCGACCCGATGACTGAGGGGCCGCCGATGTCCTTGAGGATCAGCCCGAAGTCACCGATCACCTTGGCGGTGTCGTATTCCTCGTGTGTCCCTCTGATGTGGAGTTTTTCAGGCAAGCCGGCAGCGTCCCTGGCACCCTTGCCCGCAAGGTACGACGAGTCGACGCGCCCGAACTTCCCGAACTCTTCGCCGAGGATGGCGTCGGGGTGGACGATCTCCATCGTCACTGCGGCCCCGATGAGGGCCGGCCAGAGGGCGAGGGGTGTGATCCCGGCGCCAGCCATGCTCTCCATCATCGCTTCGGTCCCGACCTTTGCGGCGTTGTATGCGAGTTCTGGGATGTTGTAGTCTTCACCGAGGGCTGAGTGGCCATAGATGGTCCCCCCTGAGATAAAGGGCGGGAGGACCGAGCCGTCGACTTTGGTGAGTTTCTTCTCGGCTAGGGCCTCGTAGATGGCCATATAAGCAGGGAACGCCTGGATCCGGTGGGTGGACTTGCCGGTGACAAGGGCGATCGCACTGGTCCGTGCCGCCCCAGCGTGAATCCGTGCGATGGCCCCGAGTTTCCGGTTGCCGAGCGGGACGCCTGATCTGGCGCAGGAGCCCGAGAAGTAGGCGAGCGCCGCCACGATGAGAGCGGCGTTTGCAGGTTCGGCCCCGGCATTTTTCGCCTCACGCACTGCTTTCTCGACGACCATATCCAGAGGCAGTTCCCCGGCGGCGGCGTCCACCACGGTCATGCGCCCCATCAGGCTCATCTCGGGCCCGGCGATCGAGCAGAAGAGGTCTTCGGCGATCGAGTTCGCCGCGGCATAGACCGGGATCACCAGGGACCCGTGCCCTTTTGTCGCGGCTTCAAGTTTGTCGTTGGTCATCAGGTCTGGCTCGAAGGTCGAGGCCATCGTCGCTGCAAAGATGACTTTGTCTTTTTCGTGTGTGTCTGTCATGTCGTCTCTCTCCTTTCTTCGATATGGGGAGATTGTCTTCCACTCACATATATCTTGAGACTTTTATGGAATGGTTGGATTGACTGGATTTCTCGTTCTCCTGACGAACATGGGCAGGACTATCGATGGCGACCAGGGCCGGGAGTTCTGGTGTGGGGGGCGGCGAGCCCCGGGAGCAGGGGGAGTGCGCGCGCCCTGAAGAACGGCGTCATGAAGTGAGTGAATGGATGCCTCGGGCATACCGGATGGAAGATTATTGTGGAGGGCGAAGGGGACGCGGCTTCCTCTGTACTGGGGTCCAGAGGCTCTCTAAAAATGGCTGTGTAGAAATCCTCTGGAGGTCCTCTCTGGCGGGGTGCACCCTCCGGCGCGAGGATGTGGGAAGGTACGTGATCAGAAGACTGCGCTTGAGAGATCTATGGAGTTTCCTCCTGTGCGGGAACCAGGTCTCTGCCGTCTTCGTGGCCTCCCTGCGGCGAGTCCTCGTGCAGCCCATTTTTGCAGGCGAAGACCGGCAGTGAATTCTTCGAGGCCGACAGAGTAGGATGAGATGTTCTATCGTGAGATCCCGTCATCCGGAGAACCCCTCCCCGCCCTCGGCATGGGGTGCATGCGCCTGCCAGAGACCCCTGACGGCAAGGTGGACGAAGCCGCGGCCGTCGCCCTGATCAGGGCGGCGATCGACGGCGGGGCCACCTATATCGATACCGCCTGGCCGTACCACGACGGCGAGAGCGAGAGGATCGTCGGGCTCGCCCTGGCCGACGGCTACCGCGAGCGGGCCTTCCTTGCGACCAAACTCCCGTCCTGGAAGGTGGAGAGCCGCGAAGACATGGACCGCTACCTCGACGAACAACTCCGCCGCCTTGGCACCGACCACCTCGACGCCTACCTGGTCCATGCCCTTACCAGACGGCGGTGGAACCGGCTCTGGGACCTCGAGGTCGACACCTTCCTCGACGAGGCAAAGGCCGACGGGAGGATCAGGTACGCCGGGTTCTCGTTCCACGACGACCTCTCGACCTTCAGGACGATCGTCGACGCCTATGCCTGGGACCTCTGCCAGGTCCAGTACAACTACCTGGATGAACACTACCAGGCCGGGACCGAAGGGATCCGCTATGCCGCAAAGAAGGGGCTTGCCGTCGTCGTGATGGAACCCCTGCGGGGCGGTCTCCTTGGTCGCAGGCCCCCGGCAGAAGTGGAAGAGATCTTTGCGGCCGCCCCGGTGCGCCGGAGCCCCGCCGAATGGGGACTCAGATGGGTTCTCGACCATTCCGAGGTGACGACCGTCCTCTCAGGGATGGGGACGACGGAGGAACTCGACGAGAACCTCAGGGTCGCGGCAACCGTCCGCCCAGGCACACTCTCGCCCGAGGAGCACAGAGTCGTCGAGAGGGTGCGGAAGGTGTACGAGGCGCGACTCGCGGTCCCGTGCACCGGGTGCCACTACTGCATGCCCTGCCCATGCAAGGTGAACATCCCCGAGTGCTTTGCCCAAGTGAACAATGCCGCGCTCTACGACGACCCCGCGTATGCTAAGTTCTTCTACCGCTCCCTCCTCGGCGAGGGCGGGGCGGCCTCATGGTGCACCGAGTGCGGGATGTGCCTCTCCCTCTGCCCGCAGGGGATCGAGATCCCAGCGGTGCTCAAGAAGGCCGTCGCTCTCTTTGAGGACGAGATGGATCGGTAAAATTTCTGGCTCTGTAGAAATGCTCGGGATGGCTATCTCTGCGGGGGGTGGGTGCCCCCCGGTCCCCCCGCGACACGATAGGTCGTGGACGGCAATACTCTCTTCATGGTCATTGATAGTGCCTTCCCACCCCTATCGCCATCCCGGTGGTCTGGGGACGGCGGTTGAATCATACTCGAACCAAAAGCCCTCTTTTTCCACCTCAACATGCACCAGACCTGAGAATGAGGGGGCCGAATCATATCGGCAGGGGCATATATTACGCAGACAATCTCTCTATCGGCGGTCTCCTCTGACATCTGTAGATCGTATGGATGGTCTGGAGGCTGCGGTTCAAAACGATAGAATTCCCTGAAAACTACATGAGTTCATAGAACCTGTCGTATCTCGTAGTAGCGATCAAATCGTGCGGGCCGCGCCGAAGCGGCCCCCGATCTTTTCCTTCTTTCTCTTGAAAAATCCCTTCGGCCCCTAGGGCCACAACGCCTTTATCACGAGAGGACGCGAGGGGACGATCATCATGAGAGTCGTGGCGTTCAACGGAAGCCCGCGCAAAGACGGGAACACCGCCCGCCTCCTCCGAGAGGTGCTGCTGGAACTGGAGAAGGAGGGCGTCGAGACCGACCTCGTGCATATCGGCGGGCGACCGGTGCACGGCTGCACCGCCTGCATGAAATGTTTCGAGAAGAAGGACGGGCGGTGCGTCATCGAGAGCGACATCGTCAACGACTGCATCGCCGCGATGACTGAGTCTGACGGGATCCTCATCGGCTCGCCGACCTATTTCGCCGACGTCTCCCCTGAGACCAAGGCACTCATCGACCGCGCCGGGTTTGTCTCGATCGCAAACGACAGCATGTTCGCCCGCAAACTCGGGGCGGCCGTCGTCGCCGCCCGCCGCGCCGGAGCCGTCCATGCCTACGACACTATCAACCACCTCTTCGGGATCTCGGAGATGATCACTATCGGTTCCTCGTACTGGAATATCGGACTCGGACTTGGGCCGGGCGAGGTGGAAGAGGACGCCGAGGGGCTGGAGACGATGCGGACCCTGGGGCGGAACATGGCCTGGCTCCTGAAAAAGGTCCATGCCGGAGAATGACCGCGTGCCAGTCCCGCACTTTGCCGTAGAGCGCCTCGTCTTCCACCCCGACCCCCCGGCGACCGCCCAGGTTGCCTGGGTCCTCGTCCGCGGCGGTGAGGTCTTCTGCGGCCCTGACGGCTCGCCCTTTCTCCAGGCCCTCCCTGACGGCACCGACTCGTCGGGTGCCATCCTGCTCGGCGCCCTTGAAGACATTTCTCTCTATGCCCTCAGGGCCGAGGCCGCCCCCGTCGGGCTCACCTCGCACCGGTTGCGCAGCCTCTACGGTCAGGTGGACGAGGAGACGCTTGCCGTTGCCGGCCGGGCCGTGCAACTCGTCCGCTTCGACGAAACGACCCAGTTCTGTGGACGGTGCGGCGAGCCCGCTGTCTGGAAGAAAGGAGGCGAGGTGGCGAAGGTCTGCCCTGGATGTGGGGAGACCATCTACCCGCCCCTCACCCCGGCGGT
>JAQVHG010000097.1 GCA_028696365.1 Methanofollis sp. | reverse complement strand
TGGACGAGAAGATTGAAAATCTTCAAGAGCACACTCCCCGCCAAAAAGAACCATCCTTCATCTTTGTAGAAATCCTCACCGCTTTGGGTGTACGCGCGACTTAAATGCCTTCCCATAGTTTCTTGCCTGGGGCGCCGCCCCCGGACCCCCATGACCACGATGAATCCGGGAAGGCAGGATAGACAACCATAACGAGGGGGTTGCACTCCTCGCGACCCTATCGTGTGGCATGGTGGATCATAGAGTTGTCCCTGCAAAATCAGTCTCGCCGCACTTCCAGGGACCATGGTGTCTGTCCCACCATCCCCGGCTACCGCTGGCGTAGGTGGAACCCGTGCATCCCTTAAGAGGTGCGCCCAACTACCAGTTAATATACCCTCGGGACAATACCAAAATGGAAGACGGTACTGACCATGATGGAAGTCGAATATCAGCCGACCAGCCTCAAAGATGTCCTCATCGAGATGAAAGACATCTCTGAACTGATGGTTGACCTCGCCTATTCTGCCATTCTTTTTGAAAGCCGGGACGTCGCCGGTGAGGTGGGAAACCTCGAAGAGATCATGAACCGGCACGTCTATCAGGCCCGGATCTCAGCGATGCTCGGGGCGCGGCGGGTAGAGGAGGCCGAGTCGATGAGCGGACTGCTACAGATCGCCGAGTCGGCCGAGCGGATCTCGAACTCGGCCTCTGAGATCGCAAAACTCATTCTCAAAGGGGCAAAATTCCCGCAAAAACTCAGAAACGCCCTCCCCGAGGCAGAGGAGGTCACGGTGCGGGTTGAGGTTCAGGCAGGCTCAGTTCTCGACGGCCAGACGCTGGGCGAGGTGAAACTCCAGAGTAGGTCAGGGATGCGTGTCATCGCTATCAGACGGGGGATCGGCTGGATCTACGACCCTGACAAGTACTCGCGGGTCACGGCCGGTGACATCCTCCTTGCAAAAGGGCTCGAGGCCGGTATTCCCTCCTTCCACACCATGGTCGGTGCGGTCCAGGAAGCAAAACAAGAAGCGGCAAAAGCCGGATGCGTCGACGACCTCGACCGCGCCGTCGCCCTCATGATAGAGATGAAAAATCTCTCAGAACTTGCAGTCGGACTTGCATACACCTCTCTTCTCTTCACCAATGAAGACGTGGCCCAGGAGGTTGTCGTCCTCAATGAACGGATGGAGGACATGCGCTACCAGTTCGACCTATGGGTGCTTGAAGCCGCGAAGAGGATCGAGAACGTGGAATATCTCCGCGGTCTCCTTTATCTCTCCTCCTTTGCCGAGACCATCTCGGGAGCAGCCTCTTCGATCGCCGACGTCCTCCTCAGGGACATCGAGATCCCGCCGGTCTTCAGGATGATCGTGCGCGAGTCAGACGAGATCATCACCCACCTCCAGGTAGAGAGGGGCTCGGCCCTTGCCGGGCGGAGTCTCAAAGAGGCGTCGCTTGCGACGGTCACAGGGATGGTGGTGCTGGCGGTCAAACGCGGCGGTGAACGCTGGAAATACCGTCCTGGTCGTGACGAACGGCTTCATGCAGGCGATCGCATCATCGCAAAAGGGAGGAGAGACGGCGAAGAACGGCTTGCCGCCCTTTGTTCAGCTGAGAATACATAACACATCTACAATCAAGTGAGTTAAAGAAATGGTACAACAAGAAGATACGATTGTGTACTCCCTCGGTCCGGGATGCGGGCTCGAGGATGTCGAAGAAGGCAAGATCTATGCAGGAACAGTGCAGGGCTTTGCAAACTTCGGCACTTTTGTCCAGTTGAATGCCAGACTCAAGGGCCTGGTCCACAAGAGCAATGTCCTTGGCCGGCACGAGGAGAGAGAACAGATCTTCGTGAAGGTCATCAACATCAGGAACAACGGGAACATCGACCTTGCCGAGGTCACCCCCACGGTCTTCCGATTGGAGAGTGTGACCAGACAGGCGAAGGTGACCGGGCTTGGCGACCTGGCTTCACGGGTCGGGCGTGACGTCACTCTTGAGGCAATCGTCGCCCAGATCAAGCAGACGAGTGGGCCGACGATCTTCACCCTGGTCGACGCGACCGGGAATGGGAACGCCGCCGCCTTTGTCGAGGCCGGGGTGCGTGCCTACCCCGAGGTCGAACTCGGCGACTCGGTTTTTGTCGTCGGAGAGGTGATGCGCCGGCAGAACCAGCTCCAGATCGAGGTCAGTGCTATGGAGCGCCTCTCTGGAGAGGACGCCCAGAGGGTCCATGACCGGATCGAGGAGGCACTCGATGCCCGCTCTGAGCCCGAAGACATCCCGCTCCTCATCGAGAGCGAGGCGATGGAGCAACTGCGCCCTGAGATGCGGAAGGTCGCCAAGCGGATCAGGCGGGCGGTCTTCGAGGCCCAGCCGATCATCCTTCGCCACCACGCCGATGCCGACGGGATCAGCGCGGCGGTCGCGGTCGAGCAGGCGGTGGTCTCTCTCATCAAGGATGAGGGCAACGACCTGGACACGGCGTACTATCTCTTCAAGCGCTCGCCGTCGAAGGCGCCCTTCTATGAGATCGAGGATATCACGAGGGACCTCGACTTCGCCCTGAAGGACAATGTCAGGTTCGGGCAGAAGTTGCCGTTGATCGTCCTGATGGACAATGGGTCCACCGAGGAGGATATCCCGGCAATGAAGGTGGCAAAGGTCTACGACCTCCCGATCATCGTCGTCGACCACCACCACCCAGACGCCGTCGTCGACGACTACCTGGTCGCCCATGTCAACCCCTATCATGTGGGTGCCGACTTTGGGATTACGGCCGGGATGCTCGGGACCGAGGTGGCACGGCTCATCTTCCCGGGTGTGAGCGACAGGATCAAACACTTCCCGGCGGTTGCCGGTGTCGGTGACCGGAGTGAGGCACCTGAGAGGCAGCGCTACCTGGACCTCATCGCCGACGACTACACCGAGGACGAGTGCAAGGACATCGCCCTGGCCCTGGACTATGAGCAGTTCTGGCTCAGGTTCAACGACGGCAGGGAGATCGTCAAGGACCTCCTGAATGTGGACGGCGAGCGGGAGTTACAGGACAGGTTCGTTAGCCTTCTGGTCGATGAGGCAAACGCCGCTATCGAGGACCAGATGAGTGCGTCCATGCCCCATGTCACCGAGGAGATCCTCCCGAACGGCGCACATCTCTTCAGGATCGACGTGGAGATCTTTGCCCACAGGTTCACGTTCCCGCCGCCGGGCAAGACGTCTGGCGAGATCCACGACCGTCTCTGCCAGCAGCACCCTGGCGAACCGGTAGTCACGCTCGGGTTTGGCCCAGACTTTGCGGTGCTCCGTTCCCGTGGCGTGATGATGAATATCCCGCAGATGGTCAGGGAACTCCACGAGGAGATCAAGGGCGGCGGGATCAGCGGCGGCGGCCACCTGGTGGTCGGGTCGATCAAGTTCGTCGAGGGGATGCGCGAGGAGGCGCTCGCTGGACTGGTCGAGAAGATCGGGCGCGTGCCGGTGCAGACGTCCCTGCCAGAGAATTCAGAAGAGTAAACCCAGGCTCAAGGCCTCTTCCTTCTCCTTTATCTGGAGAAGTGGGATCATCGCGTACTCTTTTTGGTTGCGCACTCTTTTCGTATCTTCCACATCCTGGGACTCCGTCCTCTGATCCTCAGTGAAGGGCGGTTGAAGGGGGACCACGTGAAGATCAGAGATCTTCTCGACGGCTCGAAGATCTTCCTTCATAGATGCAGGAGAGGTCAATCATGTGTTTTGACTGACAGATGCGATCCCCTCGGCCCTGTAGGTGTGCCGCACCTGTCTTCCCCATCTCTTCGGATAGGGGCACTCTCGAAAATCACAGATTTTCTCAACTCCCTACGGTCGTAACTCAAAAATTGGGCTCTGTAGAAAACCTCCTATTCTCCTGGTTTGAGTATGATTCACCCGCCTTCCCCCATGAACGCCTGAACACGCCGGGGGCGAGTGCCGCCCGGATCCCCGGGACCACGATAGGGGCGGGAAGGCACTATCAATGACCATGAAGAGTGTATTGCTGTATGCCACCAATCGCTCGCGTGGGAGGACCGGGGGCGGCCAAGCCCCCCGCAGAGAGAGCCATCCAGAGCATTTACCATGAAAATGATCCCGGTGATCGGCTCTGTAGTGACGAATGAAGATTTTACCACGCCACACTCCCACACGAATTTGAAACGTAGAAGACAGAAACACTTTCAGATCAATCGGCCTTCTGCCATCCCAGCCCCATCTTCATCCCGTGGGTATAAGCGATAGCAAACATGAGAAAATCCCTGATTTTTGATGGAGCCCTTGCTATCGTGGTGTGGGAATGCACGTCATTCAGACATGCCACCCCCTATCACAGAATTTTCACCACAATCTCGCCCCAGTGGGTCTCACCCTCGGACCCCCACGGCGAAGAGAGGGGGGGCAGTGATTGAGAGGGATCCCCCCACATACCAAAGCGAAGCTCAGAAAATTATCAATGGCGTATGCTTGAGCCAGAGGTTCATGCTCACTTCTACAAAGGCGTCCCCCTCCAATCTTTATGATGAGAGGGCCGTGGGCCCTGTGAGCTCGCCCATCAGGTGCCCATGGCAGCCGCCACAGAGATAGTGTACCGCCCCCCAGGCCCCTCAAAAGCCGCACATCCCTTTTCCTCTTCATCTACCTCTGCGTTCTCTCGCGACAAAAGGGATATATGCGGCGGCCCTGAGATAGTACTTTATTGGAGGGAATGCCATGGTACGAAGTATCTATTCCAGAGTCTCTCTATTCGGGATACTATGCGGTCTTCTCCTGCTGGCTTCAGTCGTCATGCCACCAGCAGCCGCACGGGGAGATACGATCTCGCAGATCGAACCTGGAGACACAGTATTTGTCTATGAAGAAGGGCTCAATCTCTCTGCCCTGAGAAATGAGACGACCAACAACCCGGTCACGGCACTGGTCAAGTATGAGGACAACGACGTCAAGAAGGGCGAACAGAACCGGGTCTCGATCCCTGACGACACTTCCTTCGATCTCATCGACGTCAATATAGATGAGGACGAGACCGGGACATACTATGCCTACAGCAGGGAGGACAATGGACGGACCGGGGACCGGATCATGATCCGGTATCCTGAGGTCAGGATCGAACCGGTCCTTGCCGCCCCAAACCATGCCGACCGGATCGAGGGGATCACCATCCCGACCGGGACCGCGATCGCCTTCAAGGTGGTCAGTCCTTATGTGGGCACCGAGTATCATGCCGGTGACGAATATGCCATGGTCGATATCGTGGTCACGTCACCGAGTGGGGCCGAAGTGACGTACTTTAAGGGCCAGGACCTCTCAGATCTCCCTCTCACCGCTTCGCTCGTCTACACCGACGACCCTGGAATGCCAGGGCCGATCGTGCTTGACAGGCTCGAGACAGGTGAGTATGAAGTCCAGGCACGGTGGAGTTCTCCCCAGGGTTTTGCCGACTATGCAGAGGACTCGAATGTCGTCACCTTTGATTTTGGCAATAGGATAGGAGTCAATACGACCGTGCCGACAGAAACAGTCACCGAGACCCCGACCGCCACTGAGACTCCAGCACCGACTGCAACCACGCCGGTGCCAACTGAGACTACCACCGAAACCACGGTCCAGACAACACCTGTTCCTGAGACGACAACAGAGATCCCAGCCACGGCACCTACGCAGACTCCGCTGTCATTGATCCCTGTTCTCGCGGCACTCTTACTTGGGGTCCTTGTAATGGTCAGAAAATAAATTTATCTCATTTTATTTCAATTAAACGAGTTAAAAAGACCCAAATACGAATTCACAGAGATAAAATAGATTGAAAACGTAAGATATATATAAAGAAGTAGCGATAGGACTAACAAGTCGAGGTATCGAGATGGCCAAACATAAGAGTATCCGGGAAAATTATAATGATACACAGAGCCGGATTGTCCAATATTTAATAGGCGGTCTGAGAAAAGGGAAGCACTACTTCAAGTCAAAATACATCGCCCATGACCTCGGACTTTCAGCAAAAGAGGTTGGTACAAACCTTGCGATCCTCTCAGAGATCTGTGAGGAACTCGAGATCACGCGTTGGAGTTATTCAAACTCGACCACCTGGATGGTCAGCCCAAGGGCGGCATGATAAATATAGTATAACTACAATTTTTAGGTATGGAACCGATTATCTCTTTCGAGTCTGAGATTGAGTTTGTCGCCAGGATCAATGAGTTCAAGGACTGTATCATGCAACAGGGTCCTGAGAGCGGAGGCGAACAGAACCCTGAGCAACTCTGGTTCAATATCGATATCCCGAAGGGTCATGGACTCAAGGCTGGCGACCGCGTACGGATCACGGTCGAGAAGATCTAAATTGGTGAAGGACAGGATTTTTTTTCACCCTGATCATAGGTTGAGCAGGGGGTTTTTGGTTCAAATAAGTCCTATTTTTCTATAAAACCGATGCATTGAGTGGCAACTGATATCGAAAAGAAGATATCAAACTACGTCACACCCAATGTTGATGGCACGCGAGAAACTCAAACTCTGCGTATTTGGGACCTTCAATGCAGGAAAGTCCTCTCTTATTGCCGCCCTCGATCCCTCTGCAAGACACATTGAGGCCGACTGCGATGGCAAGTCAACGACCGTCGCCCTCGATTTTGGGAGGGTGCGGGTGGGAAAGCAACAGGTCTATCTCTTCGGGACGCCAGGTCAGGACAGATTCGAATTTGCCAGGAAAATCCTCTCCAGAGGCATGGATGGAGCGATCATCGTAGCAGACTCGACCGCCGCTCCCGACCAGATGACAAGAGAATTATATTCATGGTTGAAAAAGACTGGCCTCCCAGTTGTCTTTATGCTCAACAAATGCGACCTCCCTGATTCCAGACCGTCACTCTATGCCAACGCGGTCGGTGATGCCTCGGTTCATCTCATCTCAGCCCGAACAGGAGAAAACGTCCACGAGGCCCTTGTCTCGTTTGTTGATGGTATCGTCGAGGGCTGAGGTGCACCCGCGATCTTAAAATTGTAATCTGCTAGAGTTCTCCGTTCCATCGATCCTCTTCACCCTCCTTTCAACCTCCACGACCCCAGTTCAACCCGCTAAGAACTGGAAACCAATACTATATCTTCTCTCAGCGGTCACATTCTGATGATGGCAGCAATTCCCCGGACTGCACCTATTATCTGGCTCCCCTGCCTCTGCATCCTCGCGCTGACCGCAGGATGTACTGGCACCGGATTCGGAGAGGTGGACTATGCAGACGGCGCCCTCCATGTCGAGGTGGACAACCCGTCAGGACCGCTGGAGGCCACCCTCCAGGTGACCATTTCCAGGACCAGCACCTTTGAACAGGAAGAGGTCGAGACCATCGTCAGGAGTGTAGATTTACAGGACGGCACCAATACCTTCTCCTATCCTGTGGCCCTTGAACCTGGTTCCTATAAACTCTATCTCTATCTCCTGGAAGGGGATGAACGGACGGCCGCAGTGATCAGGGATATCCAGGTGTGAGCATGGACGCATACATGGATGCCGCACGCGGGAGAGTGACCGCAGGCCAGGTCTTCACCCATCTCTCTCTGTACAACCCCTTCACCTGTTCCTGGGAGGAGACCTCTTTTGCAGTGAAGGACGGGACGGTCGTCGGGATGGGCGAGGGCTACGAAGGGCTGGAGACCGTCGACCTCAAGGGCGCGAGGGTCGTCCCTGGACTCATCGATGCCCATGCGCATATCGAGAGTTCGATGCTCTCGCCTGGCGAGTACGCACGGGTGGTCCTCCCGCGCGGGACGACGACGGTCGTCGCCGACCCACACGAGATCGCCAATGTCTCAGGCACGGAGGGGATCGAGTTCATCCTTGCAGAGGGTGCGCGCTCCCCCCTCTCGGTCAAG
>JAQVHG010000096.1 GCA_028696365.1 Methanofollis sp. | reverse complement strand
ATTTTTCAACCCAACTACTGTTCTAGGGCGTAAGTAGTGAAGATATTTCTGAGTCTTATCCATTCCTAATTATCGCCATCCTCCGCCAAATCAAAAACATTATGAGAAGCCATTACCTATACAGCATAAATGCTCCCGCAGAACATCTTGCTCAATAGAGAGACCCTTGAAGTCCTTGCATCTGAGCAGCGGGTGCAAATTATGAAACACCTCGATGAAAAACGAATGACATTAACCGAACTGTCACAGGAGATGCAGTGTGCCAAATCAACAGTTCATCACCATGTGGAAAAACTCATGGCTTCAGGGCTAATTACTGATATTGATGAAGGGCACCGGTGGATTTATCTCGAACTGACATTAAAGGGACGCATGATCCTGCATCCATCTGAGAAGACCAGGATCGTTCTTCTTCTTACTTCGATCCCGATCACATTCTCCGGAGGAATCGTTCTTCTTACACTCTATCTAAACCAACCAGTGCCTCATACTGGGGATGTATCTCCGCTCTGGAATCTATCAGATCTCTCCCTTTTGGTGGGAGGCATCGGACTCCTGGGATCAAGCATCCTTCTTGCCACATATATTATCTTCCGAAGAATAGCCTTTTTAAAATCCTCAACAGAGAAAACACCCAACACCGACTGAACCATTATCGCAAGATATTACATTAAGAGGTCATCCCAAAACTCTCCAGCCCTCCCTCTCCTAGAAGATAGCAATGGAGGTGGTGGAGAAATCGTCTCCTCTTTTTGTTGCGCACCCATGCATTCATGCCTTCCCACACCACCGCGCCGGGGGCTCTGCCCCCGGACCCCCGGGATGGCGATTGGGTCGGGAAGGCAGAGCGATGATCGTGAAGAAGGGATGCGATCCCCCCCAATCTTCATCAGCGGGGGGTCCGGGGAGCGGTAAGCCCCCCGGTGGAGAATAGGGTTCTGAATTTCAGGACGGAAAGACTTCAGTTCAAGGCGATGGTCAGGCCTCGGAAGTTTTGGGATATGCTCTAATATTATACCGAGGCCAACGGTGTATCTCTTATATCCCCTTTGAGACTGTTCGATCAAAATCGAACCTATTTGATACCCTTTTCTAAAACCGGGTCGAAAGGCCCTGTTGAGTACTCTAGATGTGCTCACTGGTGCCTGCTCACTGTTCTCTGGTGCGCAGGAGGATGTGTTTCATGAAAAAATCCCTCTTCGTCTGTATTGGCATCATGCTGGTAGCATGGAGCTTTCCCTTCCCTGTAACCGCAGTCGATGTCGAGAATGTAGTAAAGAATTATGTATCGATGGATCAGGCCAGAACAAACGCACATGGGGTTCTCCTCAATTTCGTCCCCATGGGGCCGCTCTCTGATAGCGAGGCGTGGAAAGAGGCCACGATCAATGAAACCCCCATCACGATCTATGATCCAAATGGCCTGAAACTCTACTACCTCTTCGCGGTAGAACAAGACGGAACACCGATCGGCGAGATCGAGGTTTCTGCAAGCAAAGTACTCAGGTCACCAGTACCTTCAGTCAACCTCAAGCCCCATACCTGGGATTTTGACCAGGCCCAGGAGATTGCAAAAAAAATTGCAGCAGAAAAGTATCCACATCATACAATCACGTCGATAAAACCTGTAGATTATGCACCCTCACGCATTGGAGCAATGGCTGAACTCTCCGGTCCTGAGAACAATTCTTATGAGCGGATCGTAGTTGATGCCCATACATTCACTATTATTCCAGAAGATCTGCCTCCTGAAGCAGAAGGCCGTCATGGTGCGGTATGTGTTGAGTCGCTCTATGATACCATACCAGATAGAGTTGTGGATGAGTATGTCGCACAATGGAATGAGCAACACGAGGGTATTCAATCAATGATAGCAGAAAACAACGACGTTAGATCTTCTTGCGCTGATATCACTAATGATGGCGCTGCATACAAGGAACTGAGCGGATTCTCACTCTTTGGACAGGAAAAAACATACTACTGCATGCCTGCAACAGGTCAGATGATAGCAGACTATTTTGGCGTGACCCACACCCAGGATCATATCGCTGGTGAGATGGGCACCACACCCACAGGATCATTCCCAGAGGGAATGGTTGCTTATTTCAGTGGTATTGTTCCTGATGGATTAGGCCGAACTGGATCAGAGGTTGATTGGTCACCAACCTTTTCTGAGGTCTGGCAGGAAATATACCATTATGATAGACCGGTCGCAAGTTCAGTAGACCGGGGTTCAACTGCTCACACGCGCGCATGTGTAGGTTACCTTATTACAAGCACACCGAGAGCAAATCGGCAGTACATTTTTGACCCCCTTCCTGTTGATGAAGGGAGTAAAGTCTGGGAGGATACTGCAACAGTGGAGTATCTCGATAATGTCTATGTAGGTTCATAAGATCTAGATTTCATCATGCGGACATCCCAAAACTCTTCAGTCCTCCCTCTCTCAGAAGATCGCGGTGGATGTGGAGAAAATATCCTCCCCTTTTTGTTGCGCACCCATGCATTCATGCCTTCCCACACCATCGCGCCGGGGGCGTTGCCCCCGGACCCCCGGGATTGCGATTGGGGCGGGAAGGCAGAGCGATGATCGTGAAGGCAGGATGTTATCCCCCGCCAATCTTCATCGGTGGAGGGTCCGAGGGGCGGCCAGCCCGCCGGTGGAGGAGAGGGTTCAAAATTTCTGGAAGGAAGCGCTTCGGTTCGAGGAGATGACCACCCCGGGTGAGTTTTGGGATATGCTCCATGATTGTTATAATCTTCATCAATTACGACACCTTTTTTATTTTCTTTGGCGCTGTAGATTCAAACATGAGTCGAGAGCACGCCTCACGCATACCGCCTGGAAATTGCTCAGAGCAGATCTTTCTGAGTGTAAGGGGATCCTTGCCCCCTCTTGTCAAGACATATTGACAGGCAGAAACGCAAAACTTCGCCGCCCCCACCTATCTCCGTCGTGGGGGTGGGGTTCAGAGAGCGATTTTAAAGATCCCATATTTCCATCCCCAGGTTTAAATCCCAAAATACCTCACAACCCCCCCAAGAAGGATCTGAACCCCGAGCGTGGCAAGGACAAGACCACCGATGCGCAACAACAACTCCATCGTCCGCTCGCTCACCTTCGAGATCAACCCGCCAAGATAGTTCATAGAGACAAAGATGACGACGGCCACCACGCCGACGCCGATGAGCGTGGCGATGAGGGGATCGATCTGATTGCCCTGGTAGGCGAGGGTGATGGCCGTCGTGATCGCACCCGGGCCGGCGATGAGAGGTATCGAGAGCGGCATGATGAGACTGCCCTCGTCCTCCGGTCCCTCCTTTTCGACGTCCTTCCCCTGCGTCTTGCTCGGCGCACCATTATAGAGCATCTCAAAGCCCATGCCCGCCACCACCAGGCCCCCGACGATCCCGAAGGCCCCGAGGTTGATGCCAAGGAGGCCAAGGAGTTGTCGACCGACGAGCGCCGAACCTCCCAGGATGACGGCCACGATCAGCCCCACCTTCAGTGCCGCAGCCGCACGCCGCTCCTCGCGGTTGGCGACAATGGTGTTGAAGAAGAGGATCTTTACGGGATCAGGCGGCGTCGTGATCATCAAGAGTGCGATCGACGCCTGTGCAATCATCAGCAGGTCCATTTTTTGCCCTTGCCCTCCTGGAGTGTGTATCTCCTGTCGGTCCGGGGTGTCCTGGCGTGGTGGAGGGATAAGGTTTGTGGGGAGGATCGAATGGCTCGCAAAGTTGGTCGTCGCCAAGACCTTCCGGGCCACCGAGGACTCTCTGAGGATATCAGGATAGCCAACTCCTCCCCCCCGGAGGAGGCCAGAGAGGTGTTGAATAAAACATGGATTCTTGCGAGTAGCAGAGGCCGGTCGACCGCCTCATGAACCCCAGAGTTCATAATCTTCGCCGCCGCCAGACTCCAGATATTCAAAGATCCTTCAGACAACGACAACCGAACCGGACAACAACGCACCTGTTCAGATCCCCACCAAAAAAAGTCCAGTACCCCCGGGCGGATTCGAACCGCCGTCGCCGGATCCAAAGTCCTGCATGATTGACCACTACACTACGGGGGTCTGCTTCCGGTCGCACTGCCCCTGCTATCCAGATGGCAGGCCTTCTATTCATTGGACTGAATCCTATTTATGCTCGTTCATCCCCTGGCAGGTGCATCGTGATGCAGGTCCTCTTCCTCGGCGCCGAGTCCCTGGGTGCCCGTTCGATGGCGACCGTCGTCCTGACCGCCGAGCGGACGGTGCTCATCGACCCGGGCGTCGCTCTCGCCCCAAAACGCGTCGGCCTCCCTCCCCACCCCCTTGAGGCCGAGGCGGCCGAACGGGTGAGGGCGGCGGTGCTCGGGTGGCTCCCGCACGCGACCGACGTCGTCGTCACTCACTTCCACGGCGACCACATGCCCCTTGCCGACGCCGACCCCTTCCAGATCCCTCTCTCCGCCTTCACGCCGCTGGCAGGGTGCCGGCTCCGGGTGCCGGGCGAGAGCGGGCAGTCGGGACGGTCGCGGGCACGGCGGCGAGCGTTCGTAAAGGCCCTCGGCCGCGCCCTCCCGACCGCCAAGGGAGAAGACGACGGCGTCATCGCCTGCGCCGGCCCCTTCCCCCACGGCGGAGGGAGCGGGTCGGTGATGATCGTTGCGGTGCGGGAGGGGAACGAGTGTTTTGTCCATGCCTCCGACACCCAGCTCCTCTCTCCTGAAGCGGTCGCGACGATCCTCGCATGGCGGCCGACGGTCGTCTACACCTCAGGCCCACCCCTGTACCTCCCCTCTCTCACCTGGGAGGAGGCCGACCGCGCCCGCACCCATGCCGACCGCATCGCGAGCCCCACTCGCGCGCTCGTCATCGACCACCACCCTCTGAGAAGCGTCGGGGGACTGCGGTGGGTCGAAGACGCAGACGGGATCTCTGCCGCGACCTACATGGGGGTGCGGCCCAGACTCCTGGAGGCACGGCGGCAGGAACTCTGGGCGCGATCGCCCGCAGATCTTTATTGATCACCGCGGAGATCACGGCGGTAGTCTGATGAAAGCGCACGATAACCCCCGCCTCGGTGCAGGCAATCATCACCGACAAAGAATCCCCGGCGTATAGAAGATCTGAAAAAATAGTTCTGTGGAATTGTTCACGAAGCGAAAGTACGCCTCAGACATACTGGATGAAAATTATTCATAAGGGATCTTCAGGTTGATGTTCATGGAGCATATCCCAAAACTCTCTTGAGGTGAACATCCCCCCGAACCAAAGTGCTTCCTTTCAGAAATTCAAAACGCTCTCCTCCACCGGGGGGCGGGCAGCCCCTCGGACCTCTGTGGATAAAATGTAACGGAGGATCTCGGCCCTGTAGATACCCTCACCAATTCTCGGTACGGGCGCGATTCAACCGCCTTCCCCCATCTCCTTGCCGGGGGCGAGTGCCCCCCGGACCCCCGGGATCACGATAGAGCCGGAAGGCACAATCGAGAGACTTGAAGAGAGACATCCAGAGGGTTTCTACACAACCAAATGAGAATTTTTTTCCCGACTGCCCGGCACGCACCGCATCGACTCGCAGGAAACGGTGCACTTCGACGGGATTTCAGGCAGATTGCCCGACCATCACTCCCATCATTTTCAGCGACGCCTCGATGAAGGCCGGGAGGTCTGAGGGGCGCCTGCTGGTGACGAGATTCTCGTCCACCACCACCTCGGCGTCGACAAACTCCGCCCTCGCGTTCTTCAGGTCCTGCACGATCGAGCGCCACCCGGTCACCCGCCGTCCCTCGATCACCTGTGCCGTGATGAGGAGTTGCGGCCCATGACAGATGGCGAAGACCGGTTTCTCACTCTCCATGAAGGCGCGAACAAACTCGACCGGGCCGTCGTAGGCACGCAGGTGGTCGGGAGAATATCCTCCAGGGATGAGGAGGGCGTCGTAGTCGCCCGGGTCGGCGGCCGCGACCGCCCGCTCGATCCGCACCTTCGTTCCCTCCCTCTTCCCGGTGACCGTGCTCCCCTTCTTCAGCCCGAGGTGGACGACCTCGTGGCCCGCGGCACGGAAGGCCTTCACCGGTTCGGTATACTCAGAGTCCTCAAACCGCTCCCCGATCAGGACTGCAATACGACTCATGATGATCTCCTGCCCGGCGCCGTGCCGGGCAGACGAGGATGGGAGAGGTGATATATAACACATCGTTGAGGGGGAGGCATGGGCGGGGGGAACGTCGCCGATATTGCAGACGACGAGGCCAGATCGGCATCGGTTGAGGAACTCCAGACGCACCTCTCGACCGGACCTCAGGGCCTCACGACAGAGGAGGCGGCGCGGCGTCTCGAACACACCGGCTACAACGAGATCCCCGAACACGAGGTCGGACTTCTCCGCCGTTTCCTCATGTATTTCTGGGGCCCGATCCCCTGGATGATCGAAGCCGCCATCGTCCTCTCTGCACTGCTGGGCCGCCTGGATGATCTCCTGGTCATCCTGGTCCTCCTCCTCGTCAATGCAGGGATCGGGTTCTGGCAGGAGGGCAGGGCCGACAACGCCATCAAACTTCTCAAGCAGAGACTTGCCCTCAAGGCACGGGTGCTCAGGGACGGCGACTGGAGGAACGTGCCTGCCAGGGAACTCGTCCCCGGCGACATGATACGGCTCAGGCTCGGCGACATCGTCCCGGCCGATGCGAAGATCGTCGGGGAGGGATACCTTGTCGTCGACGAATCGGCACTGACCGGCGAGTCGTTGCCGGTCACAAAAAAGAGCGGCGAGATCGCGTATGCGGGGACTGTGATCAGGCAGGGGGAGACCGAAGGCCTGGTCTTTGCCACCGGGACGAAGAGTTTCTTCGGGCGGACGACCGGCCTTGTCGGGGAAGCGGTCACTCCAAGCCACTTCCAGAAGGCGGTGATCAAGATCGGGGACTACCTCATCGCCCTGGCCGTTGCCCTGGCCGCTGTGATCCTTATCGTCGGTCTTTTTCGCCATGAAAGTCTTGCCGAGACTCTCCAGTTCGCCCTCGTGCTGACAGTGGCGGCGATCCCGGCGGCCCTTCCCGCGGTCCTGACGACCACCCTTGCAGTCGGCGCCATGGCGCTCGCCAGGCGCGAGGCGATCGTGAGCAGGCTTGTCTCCATCGAGGAGATGGCCGGCGTCGACGTGCTCTGTGTCGACAAGACCGGGACCCTCACCAGGAACGAACTGACGGTCGCGGAGGTGGTGGGTTTTGAGGAATTTTCAGAGGATGAGATCCTTCTCCTCGCGTATCTTGCCTCGCGGGAGGAGGACAACGACCCCATCGACAATGCGGTGATCGCCCGGTTTCGAGACACGCCCAACGGCGAGAGAGATGCGGCGGCTGTCAGGGTGACGGAATACACTCCATTCAATCCGGTCGACAAGCGTGCGATGGCAACGCTGGAGGCGGAGGACGGGACCAGATTTATGGCGGCAAAGGGTGCGCCCCAGGCGATTTTCGCACTCACTGGCGGTGGGGGCGTCGATGTGGAGGGGTGCGTCGCCGCCTTTGCCGAACGGGGCTACCGGACCCTCGGCGTGGCGCGGGCCGATGCTACAGGGGGGTGGCGGTATGCCGGACTGATCGCCCTGTACGACCCGCCGCGGGACGACTCGGCCGAGACGATCACGGAGGCGAAGGCGATGGGGCTGCAGATCAAACTCCTCACCGGCGACCACATCGCCATCGCCCGAGAGATCGCCGCAAAGTTGAACCTCGGCGAGAGGATCGCCGGGGCGTCGTCCTTCACCGGAGTCCAGGAAAAAGAACGTGGCCAGATGATCGAAGACTCGGACGGTTTCGCCGGGGTGTACCCAGAGCACAAGTACGAGATCGTCGCCGCCCTCCAGGAGTCCGGGCATATCGTGGGGATGACCGGCGACGGGGTGAACGACGCCCCGGCCCTGAAAAAGGCCGACGCCGGGATCGCGGTCGCCGGCGCCACCGACGCGGCAAAGTCCGCGGCCGACATCGTCTTGACCCTGCCCGGGATCTCGGTCATCATCGACGCCGTCACCGAGAGCAGGAAGACGTTTCAGAGGATGTCAAATTATGCCATCTACCGGATCGCCGAGACCATCCGGGTGATCTTTTTCATCACGGCATCGATCATCGCCTTCAACTTCTATCCGGTGACCGCCCTGATGATCGTGCTTCTCGCCCT
>JAQVHG010000095.1 GCA_028696365.1 Methanofollis sp. | reverse complement strand
TAGATCCCCTCACCACTTTGGATGACGAGTGCGGTTGCGGTCCTCGCCTCTAATCGTGTGGCAGGATGCGAGTGTTTGACGAACTTGAGATGATCTCTGATCTTCGAGCGGCACGCCCTTCGTCAGAGAGTTCCTACAAAGCCCCTCAATGTTCTTTTTACGTTGTATCCGATCGAAACATGTACGAGAAAATTAATTCGGGCATCCCAACGAGGGAGTGAAGTGCAAAAAAATTATTTTCTAAGGACAAGAATATATTCAGTCGTTTATTCGTCCTCGACATCTACTTCTATTGCTGAAAGGCGCTTCATCATCTCTTCCTGTGCCGCGCACCGCTTGAGCTCGCTCAGGACGACGAGGAAGTTTGCCCCAACCACGACAAGCACGAGTATCATACTCATCCAGAGCATAACCCCCTGTGCAGAGAGGAACGCCGCCCAGAGGAGAGCCACTGAGGAGATGAGGTACAGAAAGACCCATGTCCTGAATTCCGGGAGGTCCATCAAATTATAAATCGGAGTCGTGAAATATATACTTTATTAATTTCTTAAAAAAGCATAGCCTTGAAATTATCGCAATATATTCTTTTAAAGTCAGGGAAATTTTAAAAAAGCTTTTTACATACACTATCACATATATTGATCATGTCTTCAGGAGACCTCCTGAGTGTCGCGGCAGGTGTCGTGATCGTCATCCTTGTCGCCTTTGCCGTGCAATGGTGGGGAGATTGTGACCTTATAGATGATAGAGGGGTTGTAGTGGAGCACCCCTCCATATCAAACCAGACCGACCCGGCCCTGACCACTCCTGTACCGGTGCCCACTCCTCCTATCTCCAGGATCTCATATGTCGAGAAACCTGTCTTAAAATATAAGACCTATCTCATCCCAGACGAGATGAACTGTTTTGCTGCCTCTGACCCGCCATGGGGCCCAGAGGATGGCATCCCCTTCGCATGCCTGGACGTGAACCGCGGCGGAGTGACTGAGACCTTCTCGGTCCCGTACCAGATGTGGCGGATGAACTGCACTGTTACCTCTGAAAAACCAGCATCGTCCTATGTCAAGGTGGCCCTCGTCGATGCCGGGAACAACAGCGTCATCAAGGGATTCGAACTCAACGGTCCAGGTCATATCATCAAAAACATCCAGATCTTACCCCGCGACTACTACCTTATCGTCGAATCGCAGAATGCGATGACTCATATTGCGATGGAGACTAAACAGAAATTCCTCTGAAGACATATCCCAGGGGGAGTATTCTTCTCTCCTGGTTTTCTTCTTTTTGGCTTTGAGAAACCCTCACCTATTGTGTGGGGAGAACATGTGTCACCCTCCTTCCCTCATCTCCGTGCCGGGGGCGAGTGCCGCCCGGACCCCCAGGATGGCGATGGGGACGGGAAGATAGAGTTAAGATCATGAAGACGGGACGCACTCCTCCGCCAATCTCCATCAGCGGGGGGTCTCGGGGGGCGGCAAGCCTCCAGGTAGAGAAAAATATCTAGAGGATTTCTATAGAGCCCAATCTCCGGCTCTTTGGAAATCCTCCTCGGGGGGATGACCGCTCGAAGCCCATCGTTCGTCTCATACTCTTCATCTGTTCACAGAAGATCTCTGACCTTAGTGTGAGCGTGCCTCACCCGCCTTCTCACATCTCGGGCTGGGAGCTCAACGAAAATCAGAGATCTTCTCATGCCCTCTGTGGTCGCACATCGAAGACGTTCGTCTTCTCATCTTCACCCCGCTCACAGCCACCAGAACCCCAGGGATCACGATTGGGTCGAGAAGGCAGAATAAACGACCATGATGGGGGCGTTGCCGTCCTCGACTCTATTTATGTATGAGGGGGAGGCATGTGATCAGAATGTTGCTCTGACAAGTTCTATGGGTTTTTTTCTACAGAGCCGCCCATTCTATGCCTCTAAATAATGCGGGGGCGAGCTGCTCTGTTTCAACCACGGAATTTTTGACGAAAGCAGCACCCCCCTTTTCCTCGTGCTCAGTCTTCTTGTCTTCTTCCTTGCCAGGATGCGAATGGTGTTTCCAAATGTACGGCTTCTCTCGTCGGTGGAATCCATACTATGATCTCAGATCTCCTCGGTTACGAGAGCACCATCAGATACCGACCCCCAACGCTATCGCCAATCATATCGTCCTTCTCCTCGCAGGAGACGAGGGCCATTCCTGAAGAGAGTGCCAGGGCAATCCGTGGGACTTGGGGGTGACCACAAAGTGTTTGGATGAGGAGGGGGCACCCCTCTCCATGGATATCTCCCTCATCTGTCGCCTCTTTGAGACCCTCCCCAGGCAGGGCCCAGGCAATGACGAGAGCACGGCTCGTGCCTTCCGCATGATCCCCGAACTTCCGGAGAGACCCGAGATCCTCGACGTCGGGTGCGGCTCAGGGATGCAGACCCTCGCACTCGCCCACCTCTGCCCTGACGCGAGGATCACGGCCGTTGACGTCCACCGCCCTGTCCTCGACACCCTGGAGAAACGGGCTGAGCAGGCCGGAGTCACCGACCGTGTCAGGACGCTTTGCGCCTCGATGGACGACCTCCCCTTCGAGAAACACTCATTCGATCTCATCTGGGCCGAGGGCTCGATCTTCATCATCGGGTTTACCGAGGGGCTCTCGTACTGGCGGGAGGTCCTCAAGGACGGCGGATATATGGCCCTCACCGAGTCAGCCTGGTTCACCCCCGCTCCCTCCCCTGAGGCGAAGGCCTTCTGGACAGAGGAATACCCCGCGATCAAGACCGAAGAAGAGTACACAGCAATCATCGCCGCCTCAGGCTTCGACCTCGTCGGCTCGTTCAGGCTCCCTGAAGCGGCCTGGTGGGATGACTACTACCGCCCGCTGGAAACGAGGCTCGAAGAGTTTGCGGCCGAGCACGCCGGCGACCCTGAGGCGATGGAACTGGTCGAGGGGGTGAAGAGGGAGATCGCGGTGTACCGGGACCACGCCGCGGAGTATGGATATGTCTTTTTTGTGATGCGGAAGTAGGGAGGATCTTCAGTGGGCCGCCCGGTACCTGACATGCGCCCCGCTCCCTTCTTTTACGGCCAACCTGAGCCCTACAAGATATTTCAACCGCCTGACAACCGTCGGTTTGGAGAGCCCGACCACCCCAGCAATCTCGCTGCTCTTCATGGGCTCACGGATCGCCTCAAGGATCTCGCGGTCGGTCGTGTCGATGAGCGCATCACGCTTTTTTGAGAACGTGACACTGAAGCGGTTGGACGCCCCTGAGAAAGAGACCGAACAGTGCCCATGCCTCTCGACCTCACGCTGGATCATTCTTATGCCAAACCCATAGCGCTCGATAAAACCGGTGTCATAGAGGAGGTTTGAGAGCGACGGGTTCCTGGGAACATGCTCAGGGTCGGTGAGGTCGACGCCAGGCATCAATCCACCAGGATTTCTGATCTCGATCCTGTCTGAGTGAAGGAAGATCTTGACATCGGCACCGATAGTATAGTTCCGGTGGGCGACTGCATTGATCACCGCCTCCCTGAGTGCTCTGGCAGGATACTCCTCGACCCTGACCCTCCGGGTTCCGACGATCACTTCTCCCTTCCTGATCTCCCTGAGTAGATCGGCATAGACCGCTTCGATCGCCTGCCAGACCGGGCCTTCATACTCGCGGCTCCATGCCGGTTCTTCGTCTTCCATCCCGATCAGCCGTATCCTGGCATGAGGAATGTGGCTAGTGGTATCGGTGAAAAAGAGTACGCCGGCGTTAGTGAGCATCCCCTCCTTGAGAGCACCGACACTGCGGAGATACCGTTCCCGGTCATCTGGTTGAATGATCCTGCCCCTCGATTCCTGGATCGTTTTGAAGAACCATTCGATGGACGCAGAGTCGATCTCCTTTTCAGGAACCGCCGGGCCCCCGTCCCACGCAACGGTGCCGAGTTCGGAGGAGAGCATCAGGATCTCCTGGACCGAGAGCGGGCGGACGCTGGTGCCGGTCCTGATATAGACGACTCCTCCCACTGAACAGAGAGCGGCGGCCTTCTCGACCTCGACGACGAGGAGGTTCCGGTCATTGATGGTCAGTCTGTGGGTGACGATATGAGGTGGCGGGACGACCGACTGGAGAGTGCTCGTGATGCTTTCGAGGGCTTGCTTCACATCAGTGCCGACGATGGCGCCGGTGTCGTCGACGCCGATGATGAGGTGCCCTCCCTCTGCGTTGGCGAGTGCGGTGATCTCGTGGTGGAGCGTTTTTGTGGGAGCTCTCTTGAACTCGATCCGCTCAGACTCTCCGTTTCTGATGAGGGCAAGGAGGGTGTCGAGGTCCATGTTTACCGTTAACTACTGTTAAGGGGAAAAACGTAACGGTAGATGGGTTTGTGTAAAGTTATCTGGGGGAGTGGAGTGATGGGCGATTCTTCCTCAATAAAATATAGTCATCACCATATTCTCATTCAATCGATTTTATTTATCATCCCCGGCTTTGAAGGACGCATAGGAGTGTTCCTCCTGTACATGGCGAGAAACAGTCTCCTGTGTGATCCTGTGGGGGTCTATCATGAAAGAGCGCGGTGGCATGGATGAACTCCCTGCCGAAGATCTCTGCGACGCCTGCCTCTCCAGACCCGGTAGCCTCAGGTTCACGTGCGCGGTCACCCGCGCCGAGGCCATCGAGACCGTGCGGCAGTGGTCGGCGAGCAGACGGATCGCCCCTTCCTGGAGGTGCCAGGACTGGACGGCGGCCTCGTGCTGCCTTCGCTCTCTTCCGTTCTGGATGCTCACCGCCCATGTCAGCGGGTACGTGAAGGGTTGCAGGATTGAATCTGACGATGTCTCAGACATAGAGATACTGATGGATGTAACGCTGAACAACACCTTCATCTGGACATGGCCGGCCAGTCGTTCTGGTGCCATCGGGATCTGGTCTCTCCACAACCTGAGTGGTGAAACACATCTCTTCCGGAAAGACTCCACACAGATGTCAGATGTGACCGTCCCGCGGGCCGCCGCCCTCCCGGTGGGCATACGTGCATTCCCAGACGCCGTCCTGAACTACTGCAATGTGCCAGAGATCACCGAAATAGAGGTCCACATCCAGGACCTTGAGGACGCCTTCGTTCTCTACCCCTTCTGGATGGTCAGACATGCGTCTTCCGACCCGGCTTTTTTCGCTCTCATTGACGGCGTTACCGGCAACCTCGTCTCTGCCCATGTACCGGGCGATCCCCTCACGCGTCTGGAGACATTCCTCGCCGCCACCGCCCTCAGCGTCCTTGGCGTTGCCCTCAGTATCTATGCGGCGCACTATTTTCTCTCCAATCCGAGCGCGTTCAGCCCGAAAGAACTTCAGGATTATGCTCTCATCGCTGGAGCGGGATTGATCGCGGTGTTTCTTCTTGTATGGGCCTTTTTTGTCTCTGAAGCCTTTGTCTTCGCGAGGTACGGCTCTGAGATCACGTACGGCGAGGTGAAAGGCGGGTACAACACCTCTCAGTATGATGCCATATCTGCACGAACCAGACAGTTCTGGCCAGGGATCATCTTCAGTTTTGCGGCAACGGTCTCTGGCGGATTTCTGTTCATGCTCTCATGCGACTGGCAGGCTGCGGCCCTTGGCCTTGGGGGGCTCGTCATGTATCTTGGATTGTGTATGTGGAGGTTAGAGGTCGGTAGGATGGAGGATCTCATCGACTGCGGATATGTGATCGAGGACGTGTCCTGAATAATTGTACCATCATTCAGGTCTGTCCGGGTAGGAGAGAGGGCCTGGAGCACCCCGGCCAATTCCTCCTTGAACGCTTCCCATCCTTCCCGTGTCGCGAGAGGGTGAGAGAGCCGGACCGACCGGATAAGAAGAGGGATCTTCCGGCCCGAAATGTCATACACATAGTCCAGAGGCACCTTCAGTTCGGTGTCGGGGTAGAGGAGGATCCCGGCCTGTGCCGCGGTGCAAGGGTGACTCAATCGCCTTCCCACCTCTTCGTCCTGGGGCGAGTGCCGCCCAGACCCCCAGGACCACGATGGAGCCGGGAAGGCATACAAAATGACCATGAAGAGAGGATTGCAGTCCTCTGCCTATCCTCACGCGGGGGACCGTGGGACGACGGCACGCCCCCCCGCCAAAGAGAACTCTCCAGAGGATTTCTACAGAGACATCAACATAGTTTTTTCAGAATAATTTCAGAGTAATATTTTGATTTAAGATTCAAAACTGTATAATGCAGTGGAATGTATTGAATTTTCAGGGGGAGTTTTTGCAGATGTGGCCCTTATTTTCAGGCGTTATGTTTCAGACAATGATCCAATCTGAAAAATCATCCCTACATCAAGTGTGATGACAAGCCGCCCGATCATTCAAGGCCCTATTCTCTGACGACCTCTTCAAATGGGCGGCACCGGCCTGACGAATATCGGCGGCTGCCTCTTCGATCGTCTGCACCGTCTCATCACTCTGGGGCCATGAAGAGGGTAATCCCTCTCTCTCCCTGGCCTTCCCCTCATAGAGTCCTCTATAGAATATAGTTCCCCCATAAGATCTTTCGAGAACGTTTATCATCGATCTCGGACCCCGAAAAAGTACTGAGGACCTTTCCGATGACTTCGTTGCCGGATGCGACGTCCTGTCCCTGCTGCGGCGCCCTGCTTCCACCCGAGGAGCGGCAGGCCCCTCCTCTCTGCGAGGCCTGTCTCGCAAAGATCGAGAGAGAGGCTCGACCGGTTCTCTATACGTGCAGAATCTCGCGGAATGAAGCGCTCGACATTGTCCAGACCTGGTGGGAAGACCCGTTGATCGCCAGCGATCTCCTGACGAAGGCGCAGGTGATGGAGTGCCGACTGAACGATCTTCCCTTCTGGAGACTTGCCGCTCACATCGCCGGCCATGTGATGGGCTATCGGATCGAATCCAGCGATAGCTCAGATCACAAAGTGCCGATGGTGGTGGTCCTTAACAACAACTTTGTCTGGACCGGGACGGCCTCCGACACGGGCGGTCTTGGGATATTTTATCTCAGAAATCTCATCGGCAAGACCATCTCCTCTGACTCCTCCCCTCAGCAGGCGGTGACTATCTCCCTTGCAGAGGGGATCGTAGAGGGGATGAGAGCACTCGAATACGGGATGCTAAAATATTCGGGTGTACCACACATCACCGCACAGGAGGTACGCCTCCGGCATCTGGAGAGCGGTCTGATCGTCTATCCGTTCTGGATCGTGCGCTACACCTATGCAGGACGGAATTATTTCGCCGCGGTCGACGGGGTGACCGGCGACCTGGTCTCCGGGCGTGCGCCGGGAAATGTTTTGAGAAGAATCTTCGCGCTCGTCGTCGCCATGGCTGCCACCTTCCTGGCGACTGTGATCGGGATCTTTTTCTTAGAACTTCTTTTTCATCCAGAATATCTAGGTCCATGGGGCGTAGTCATACTTTTTCTCTTCTTTTTTCTTCTGGTATTCGTAATCGTGAAGTGCCTCATTCTTGTCCGTGACGCTCTTGCCCGCTTCCGATACGGTGCTGAGATTACCTGCGGCGAGGTGGACGGCGGCTACCGCTCTCCTTCTGAAGAGGCGTACCCACGCGTCTCAGAGATCGCGTACATCAGTATCGGTACTGGGTTCTGCTTCATGGTCATCAGTGGATCAGGGTTTTACCGTTATGGGATGTGGGGGGCACCACTGGTCATGGGCATCCCGGCACTGGTCGCATATATCGTCCCGTTTATCTTCATGTACAATCCTGATGCCGGAACGGCCAGCAGGCAGTGGGTGCATGAGGACTATCATTGAACATATCCCAAAACTCACTGGGGTGGTTGAAAATGATCTTGAACTGAATTTTTTCGTTCCTGAATTTCTAAACCCTATCCTCCACCAGGGGGGTTGCACCCCCCTGACCCCCCGCATCACGATAGGTCGTGGACGACAATCCCTCTTCATAGATTTCGAATATGCCTTCCCGACCCTCTCTTCATCCCTGGGGTCCGGGGGCAGCGCCCCCGGCACAAGCGGAGTTGGAAGGCATGAAGGCATGGTTGGGCAACGAAGAGAGGGAGGATTTCTCCACCACATTCAGTGCTCTCTTCTGAGAAGGGAGAGGACTGGAGGGTTTTGGGATATGCTCCTTATGAAGAGGCGTGACCTTGCGTGGTGCCCGGCCTCGTAGCCCTCTCTATACTCTATGGTGCGGCATAGAAGATCTTTCGAGAACGTTTATTCATCAAAAAATATATCT
>JAQVHG010000094.1 GCA_028696365.1 Methanofollis sp. | reverse complement strand
CCTGGCCCATCTCCTGGGAGAAGGCCGGGCTTCCAGAGACCGTGACCGCGACGCCTGCGGGGGGCTCAGAGATCTCGACGACGGTCCTGACATTGTCGAGCACCTGCTCCTGGACGCTGCTCGCCACGCCCGGTTCGATGGTGATGCTGACGATGGTCATGAGCATGGAGGGAAGGTAGCGGTCGAGGGCGCCTGGCGGGGCCTGCGCCAGGACGGCGTTCACTTCCCCTCGTGACGCGGGCATGACCCCACCGTTCGCCTCTTTCATCAGGTCAGGGATGCCAGAGACCTGATCGACATATTGCTCGTTCCTGAGGTCGGCCTCAAGGCTCTCGATATAGGCGAGCACCTCGGGATCAGTGACATCGTCGCTCTCGAAGATGAGCATGATGGCGTCTGAACCGTAGGTATCGACGTAATGGGCGAGGGTGGCGCCCCGCGGCGTGGTCTTGTCGATATACGTGTCGTCCCCGGTCTGCATGCCCACCATCGTAAGGCCGAAGAGGGCGAGCATGAAGACGGCCGCCGCGATTCCGAGCACAGCGAAGGGCCGGGTGTTGATGGCCCCCGCGAGGAGGGCGTAGAGTCGTTTCATGGTGTGGTGTCCATTGGAGTGTGGGGTCACTGACGATACTTCAAGAGTGAGTCGTTGCGGGCGGGTTGTCCTGGCACCTCCGCCTCTGGGGATCGGTGTGGTTTTTTCTTCTCACAGATCGGCAATCATATCATATAGAAATGGTGCACCCCGATGGGGTTGCAGAGGGGGGACAGAATGCCATTGCGTGGTCGGGTGGGTGAATACGGAGATCAACTGCTCTGCCATTGGAATGCATGATCGTAGGTGCGGATCTATAGAATCGCTGATGAATAGAATCGCTGATGAAACAACGTTTCAAGCGGTTCTTTGAAGCACACCGCCTCCGCTCGTCCCATGAGAATGACACAAAAGAAAGAGGCCGGGGCCGAGATTTGAACCCGGGTCGGGGGATCCACAATCCCCTAGGATGACCAAACTACCCTACCCCGGCAAAAGGCTTCTACTACATTGTATCCCACTGCACATTAACCTATCGTCACTCCGGGGCATTCAGGAAGCGGAGTGTCCCTATCCAGAGGGGGTGCGCAAGACCGGGAGAGCATTAATAGGGTGAAGCACCTTAATATAGTCAAAATCCCGATACCCTGCATAGACAGGAGTTTCGCGAGCGCGTCAGGACGGTACCGGCCCTTCAGACCATAATAACCAGAACCGTTGCCGGCCGCCACCCAGGAAGAGGGGAGCGTTGAATATACCAGCGTGTGATAGGGGGCATCGAACCAATGGGCAAGAAGAAAAAAAAGCAATCACAGAAGAGCGAAGGATCAAAGATCAGGACGCCGATCGTCTGCGTCCTCGGGCACGTCGACCATGGCAAGACCTCACTCCTCGACTGGATCCGCGGCTCCTCGGTGACCGCCGGCGAGGCCGGGGCGATCACCCAGCATATCGGGGCGACAGTCGTCCCCCTCGAAGCCATCCAGAAGATGAGCGGCGCATTTGAAAAGATCAAGATCAACGTCCCAGGCCTGCTCTTCATCGACACCCCCGGCCACCACGCCTTCACGACCCTCCGCGCCCGTGGCGGTGCCCTCGCCGACATGGCCATCCTGGTCGTGGACATCAACGAAGGCTTCCAGCCGCAGACCATCGAGGCCCTTGAGATCCTCAGGGCCTGCCGCACCCCCTTTGTCGTGGCTGCCACCAAGATCGACCGGATCCACGGGTGGCGGGTGAACACCAACGCACCCTTCAGAAAGACCTTCGAGGCGCAGGGCGACCGCGTCAAGATGGACCTGGAGAACAAGACTTACGAGTTGATCGGCACCCTCTCAGAGAAAGGTTTCAACTGTGAACGCTTCGACCGGGTCTCTGACTTTTCCAGGAACATCGCCATCGTCCCGGTCTCAGGGGTCACCGGCGAAGGCGTGCCCGACCTCCTCCTCATGCTCATCGGACTTGCCCAGCGCTACCTGACCGAAGCGCTCGAGGTTGAGGTCGATGGCCCAGGGGCAGGGACCGTCCTCGAGGTGAAAGAGGAGCGCGGTCTTGGGATGACCCTTGACGTCATTCTCTATGACGGCACCCTTGTGGTCGGCGACGAGATCGCGGTCGCCTCCTCTGACGGCGTGATCAACACCAAGGTCCGCTCCCTCCTCAAGCCCAGGCCCATGTCTGAGATCCTGGTCGAGGAGAAGTTTGAGCGGGTCAGGTCGGTCACCGCTGCTGCGGGGATCAAAGTCGCCGCCCCCAGACTCGACACTGTCATCTCAGGCTCACCGATACGGGCCATCCCAAGTGCCGACGAGATCGACGAGATCAACGAAGAGGTCCGCCGCGAGGTCGAAGAGATCCATGTCACCCTCTCAGACGAGGGGATCTTCATCAAGGCCGACACCATCGGTGCACTTGAGGCCCTTGCCAAAGAACTCGAAGGGCACGGGATCAAGATCATGAAGGCAGAGGTCGGCCCGGTCAGCAGACATGACCTTATCGAGGTTGATACGATAAAGGACCCCTTAAATGCCGTCCTCCTCGCCTTCAATACTCCCATCCTCCCTGACGCCCTCGATATTCTCAAACAACCCGCCTGCAAGGTCTCGGTCTTCCCTGGCGACGTCATCTACCAGCTCATCGACGACTACACTGAGTGGGCTGAGGAACAGAAACGCAAGATCGAGGCGGCACGCTTTGAACGGATCATCCTGCCGGCCAAGATTCGCATCCTGGAAGGCTGCATCTTCAGGCAGAGCAACCCGGCGGTGGTTGGGATCAGGGTGCTAGGTGGAAAATTAAGAGCAGGTGTGCGGTTGATGCGCAAAGACGGCAAAGGGGTCGGAACCGTTAAGACCATCCAGGTCGAGCAGGAGAATGTCCCGGCGGCAGACGAGGGGGCCGAGGTTGCGGTCGCGATCGAAGGTGCCACTGTAGGTCGGCAGATTAACGAAAACGACGAATTTTACGTCCATATCCCAGAAAATCACGTGAAAGTGCTCGAAACAGAGATGTTCTCCAATCTGAATCCTGGGACGCGCGAGGTGCTTGAGGAGTATACTACGATCCGGCGGAAGGACAACCCCTTCTGGGGGAAGTAGTATTTAATAATGGTATCATCCAATTTTATAGACACGTTCTGATAGTATCAGGATGAGAAGGAGTCAGAGATAATGGTCGATTTCAAGGTTGTCGTTTCAGACAAAAAGGCGGGCCGCGCCTACAATATTGAGGCCAGCGGAGCTGCTGCCTCTGGGTTTGTCGGGAAGAAGATCGGCGATGAGGTGGACGGCGCACCTCTCGGGCTTGCAGGCTACACCCTCCTGATCTCAGGCGGCTCTGACAAGACCGGGATTGCTGCCAGAAAAGACCTGCCAGGCGTAGGACGCAGGCGGATTCTCCTCTCGGAGGGCTTCGGGTTCAACCCAGAACTTGATGGCGAACGGCGCAGGAAGACAATCCGAGGCAACGAGATCACTCAGGACTTTGTCCAGATCAACACGGTCGTCTCGGCATATGGCGCCCAGACGCTCGAGGAGATCTTCGGGAAGCCTGAGGAAGCAGCCGCAGAAGAGTAGAAATAATTTTATTTTAGGGTGAAAGGGGCGGAGCGGGATAGGTGCACCTCTGACAGGGGTCAGAGGCGTACCTCTTTTGTATGCGCAATGCCCCCCTTTAGAGCGAGGGCGAGAGACATGACCGGAGGGTGTGCCTGACCGCACGATCTGTGTGTTTTTGGAACTGGAGACAGTGTGGGCAAGATCCACACTCTGCACTGAAATGATGTGGTATAGATCGTTTTTGTAGAATCCCTCTCAATTGAACTCTGGAGGGACTGCTTGCTCTTGTTCGCACCCCGCGAAGATAGATGGTGGACGGCACTGTACCCTCCAGGACTGAAGGGGACTTGAGAAACATAGAGTGTTTCGAGATGCAAGTGAGAAGATCATCGACATGCTAGGATCTCAAAGAAACCGTTCAATATGGAGCAATAGGTTCTGGACTCTGGAAGTATCATTTTTCTGCACGATCGACTCTCTGAATTCCTGTACCGGGAGAAAAGGGTCTGCTACTGAGAAGAAATATTGGGAGTGGCGGCCTCGCTCACATACAAATTCCACTAAATTGATCCCGCTCTCATCCAGTATCTGAGAATAGGATCGGGCAGAGGTAATATCCTGTTCACTGGGCTCAGAGCAATCATATTGTCGGGGGTTGGGATTTGGATGGTTATGAAAAATCAATACCGACGAATAATTGTTACTCAGGCTGATTTGCGAGATCTTTCCTGCAGAAAGTGCGCAAGAGACTCCATTCCGGTCAGGTCCTTTATTCACCCACAACAAATCGATCGTTCTGTGTTTTTCAAATGCGACGATGATCCATTCATGTTTCTTATATTTTAAAAGCCCCGCAGCGACAGACGGGAATTCAAATAGTGTGTCATGGATATGATAGAATTCTCCATCCCCGTTCATTCTTCCTTTGAATTCCTTATCAACCTGATACTCATCCATATCAAAAGAAAAATATCGGTTTATTTCTTTATCTCTCCGTCTGTTGGATAAATCTTGAATTTCACGTTCATTCAATGGGCGGAGATGAGTGAGCAGAAATAGAATCGCAAGTATTGCAAAAATGACGACGAAATGCCATATATCCATTATATGACGTTATTTTTTCATTTTGTTAATCATATCGAACTTTTAAACGCTCCTTTCCTTCAAAGCAGGTCGTTTGGAGTGAGATTGTCTCTCATGGTGACAAAAGATTGCAGAAAAAAATGTGAAGTCCAATACTCAGGAGGTCACCGCCCTCCCACCACAGTCTCCCTGATCTCAGGCAGGAGGTCGGTCCACTCCACCCCGTACCGGCGAGCAAGTAAGACTCCAGCAGCGCCAGCCCTGAGTTTGCCGTCGAACTCATCATCGATTACCTGGTTCATCTCAGCTGCGACTTCGTTGGGTTCGAGATCTTGCACCCCGGCGATCCGTTCGATGAGGTCATGGCAGGGGTCTGGGGCGTCTAGAACCTCGGGGCCAGGCTTGAACCCCAAAGGGATCGTCACTGCCGATACATCGAAACACGGGGAGACAAAGCCCTCCTCTACCTTCACCAACCCCGCCGTCTCAGCGAGGTGCAGGACGGCGTTGGCCTGGTCGATGTTCATCCATTTCCGATCAAGGACAAGGAAAAACACAAACTGGTTCTGTTCTATCTTTGCCTTGTGCATCTGTTTGAATGGGGCTGCCACCGTGATTTCAAGCGTCATTCGCAGGCACCTCTGAGGAGATCGCGCACATCTAGAGCGTCATGCGATCCTGACGTCCCTTCTTTGACGACAAAGACCTCAGACTGTGGGCCACGGTCGACGATACTGATGAGGAAGGCGTCTTCTGAGACCGGTACCCGCCCCTCTGGACGGAGGAGAGTCTCATGGATCGAGAGCCTGAAGTCTGCCGACTCGGTCACCATATCGGCAATACTGGGAAGGAGGTCGATCGGGAGAAAGCGAGTCCTGTCATCGGCGATTTCAAGGATGATATGTTGCTTGAAGAGGTTACCGTCCTCCCGTCGGTTACTATGGGTACGATGGAGGGCGGCAATGGCCCCGATTGCCCGCGGGAAAGGGACCATAAGGGAAAAATTCAGGTCAAAACGGGTAGGGAAGCGGTAGTACACTCTGCGCATCATAGACGTATGTGCAGGGGGATCAGATAACTTCTGCTGATCGTTCCTGGTATGAAGAAGGGCGGTATGAGTTTTTCTGTGCAATGGCCTGGAGTCACCTTCAGGCACTTATATGGAGAGAGAGGATACGAGACCATGCCGCTGCCTAGGTGCGGAGGAGAGAATGAAGGATGACGAAATGGCGGGCTGTCTTTCACCTTACCGAGGCCGGGAAGGGTGGGCAGACCATACAGAACGTGGCAAATCTTCTGGAAGAGTATAGGGGCAATGTCACCGTCGAGATCGTGGCAAACGGTGATGGAATAAAGGCCCTGCTCATTACTGGACCATACGGCGATCCGGTCAGGGCCCTTGCCAAATCTGGGGTACGCTTTGCGATCTGTGCTCAGAGCGCTCGGGCTCAGGGATTCACACGGGAAGATTTCCCTCGAGTCGTAAGCCTCGTGCCCTCAGGTGTCGGCGAGATCGTGAGGAGAGAAGCAGAGGGGTATGCGTACATCAGACCATGAACAACTACAAAGTACACAGAAATGGGCTCTGTAGAATCCTCACTTATCATGGGAAGAATATGGGCGTCGCCGCCTTTCTCTAGTCTCTCGCCGAGGGCTCTGCCCCCGGCAGGGGGGAGGGGGAAGGGGACGAATGCATGGGTACGCGATAAAAAAAAGCTGGGATCTCTTCATTGTCATCCATCGCTCTCAATCGGTGAGGATGAGGGCCGGAGAGTTTTGGGATGACCTCTAAGAATAGGTGAGGGTTTCTATAGAGCCAAAGAAACTTCTCAGTGCGAGGATCTGTTATGAATATAGATCAATGCTCCAAAGAATTTGACCAGATTTTCTGAGAGAGATTTTCAGTTCTATTCTGGGGCACTGCCAGATCTTCTCTCCCTTGTTCGCTCCGGTGGAGCGCAGAACGATCCCTGCTATTCGTTCCAGAAGAGAATGATACAGGGTTGGAAAAAAGAGTTACTCGATCAGCACAGCGTTGACCACGCCGTCCTGACCCGGGCGGCTCATAATACGGGCCCGCCCGATTTCAGTCTTAATGATCGCACCCTTCGTGAGAAGGTCCCGACGGATGAAGTTGATATCTGCCGGGTTCTCTTCCACGTCCTGGATAGCGACTTTCTTTGTTTCACCAGATGCAGGGTTTGAGACGGACGCAAAGTCGGCACGGAGTGCTCGAACCTTTGTCGCACCGCCACGAATCCTGATGTTGCGGTTCCTCTTCTCGCCGATATAGGTCTCGGCCGGAGCCCGGCCGCGCTGATATCGCCGTTTCCCGACTGCCGGGTGGTTCCTCCCACCGGTGAGGCGCCGGACGGATCTACCTTGCCACTGTATACTATCACCTCAGGTTATCTTCTGTGAGACCAGAATCCCATAGAGAATGCAATATATATTCTGGCTCTCGGTATTTATTTCTGATCAATCCAGAATGGCATCCAGGAGGGCTTCCATCCCTTCGCCGGTCTTCATGTTTGTCCGGAAGATCTGCATCTCAGGGTTGTACCGACGGATGTCGGCTTCCATCCGGTCCATGTCGCACCCGACCAGAGGGGCGAGGTCGACCTTGTTGATCACTGCAATTGAACAACACCTGAACATCATCGGGTGCTTGTTCACGACGTCGTCGCCCTCGGTGCAGGAGACGACCACGATCCGTTTCTCGGCGCCAAGGGCGAAGTCGGTGGGGCAGACCATGTTGCCCACGTTCTCGATGAAGAGGATATCGATCTCGTCGAGGTCAATGTGTTCGAGGGCATGTTCTACCAGGTGGGCGTCCAGATGGCATTCGGTACCGGTGTTGGCGTTGACGGCCGGAATCCCGAGGGCCACGACCCGCGTGAAGTCGTCGTCGCCGTAGACGTCGCCTGCAACTGCGCCTGCATTCAGATTCCGTGCTTTCAGGAGGGGGGCGAGGCGTTCGATGAGCGAGGTCTTGCCCGACCCGATCGCACCAAGGAGGTCAAAGCCCCTAACCCCATGTTCCTTGAGGTGGGCGGCATTGGCGGCGGCGAGCCGGTCGTTCGCCGCATACACATCCTTCTCGATCTGGACATCAATGTGGTGCATGTATTGAGTATAGAACGTGAGTCCTATATAGATTCACCATCTACCTAAACAGTCATGGAACATGTCTGCGTCCTCTATCCATGCTATTTTCATGCCGGTCTGAGACGGGCCGAAGGGCGGCGTGTCCCCCTGGACCTCGCAGTCAGCGACCCGAGCCTCGCCGACCTCAAGACCGCCCTCAAGAAGTGCGGGTGTTCTTCCTTCAAGACCGAGGAGAAGCATCACCCAGCTCACTGGCACACGCGGGAGGGCCGGGTCGTCGTCGAGTATGAAGGCCCCAAGAGTGAGCTGGTCAAGAAGGTGGCGCGGGTCCTTGAGGTGAAGAAGAGATGAGCGGGCTGTACGACCTGCACACCCACACCACGCTCAGTGACGGCGAACTTCTCCCAATTGAATTGGTGCGGAGGCTCTCGGTCCTCGGCT
>JAQVHG010000093.1 GCA_028696365.1 Methanofollis sp. | reverse complement strand
AATTGCCAGAAATCGCTGGGATCTGGTTAGGCAGTGGATCTTTCATCACAAAAGAGATCAAGATAAAAGGTTCTGCTGAACTGGCTCTGTAGAAATCCTCACCTATTGTGGAGAGAATGAGTTTCATCCGCCTCCCCATAGGCTCTTCACTGGGGGCGGCGCCCAAGTAGGAGCATGGAGGAAGGCGTTCGATTCACCCTCTCCCCACGAACAGGTGGGAGGTTCGACAGGGCCAGAATTATTTCATCCTCTCATCGATCGCTGCGAACGGATCGAGCAACACCCCGATTGGCACCCCCCGCAACGCCACCGCTGCCAGGGCACCGACGACTCCTCGACCTCCCTTGAGGAGAATACCGCTTTTTGACGCAAGGTCCCAAGCCTCTTCTTGAGTGACCCGTTCTTCACGGGCCCGTACCCCAAAGTCTCTAAGCTCGGGAAGGTGCCTGAATCCCTCCCTGACCGCGATCCCCCACTCTGGGGAGAGCGCCTCGCTTGAGACAAAACGGACTGCACGCCCGGTGACCTCCTCAACCTTTCCTGGATCCACCGCGAGTTCGATATAACTGCACGAGTTCCCTGCTGTCCGCTCAGGGATGTCGGGCTTAAGCATCGCCACCCGGTGGCTGATCGGGATCACTCCCTTGATGGTGCTCAGGTGTTGGAGGAGGGCCAGGGCCAGGGCAAAGGTCGCGCCCCCACCAGGTGCTGCATCGGTATCGTCGACCCCGATCCCAAGAAGCACCAGGGCCCGCGTCCTGACCTCGCCCTCGATCACCCCTCCGCTCCGCCTTGCCTCTACCCCGCAGACCCCTTCGGCCTCGGCCATCTGGTCGGTGAGCGAATAGGCCGGCCCGCCGACACACCTGATCTGCTGCACAATCTCGTCGCCCTCGCGCCTGATCCCGACCACCCCTACCGCAGGCAGGGGAGCAAGCCCGATCTCGACATCGTCATGCTCTGAGATGACCCCGCACTCGCGCAACAGCGTGCCGTCCCGCTGGACATGCACAAGCGACCCACCGGCCAGGGCATGGTGATAGGCGCAGAAGGCCGCACACCCGCTGCTCAGACATTCGTGATAACACTCCACCAGGTCGCCGTCGACGGTCGTGAAGATCCGGCGACACGCGCTCGCCGGCAAGGCTGAGGCTGCCGCATAGATCGCCGGGTGCCGTCCGCGCCGCTCTTCCTGCAGCACAATACACCCCTCCTCAAGGAGCCTGGTGACCCAGTCCTGGACCGTGCTCCGCGGGAGTGTGCAGAGCTCCATCACCTCAGGAACCGTGAAATGTCCCTGCTCAAGTGTCAGCCTGCGCATCACGGCAAGAAGTTCTCGCCGTCTCTCAATGACCCTCGACATGACAATGTTTGATGAAGAGCAGATCGCCGATGACCGCGCTCGCCGTCTCGACCGACCCCGCCCCCTTCCCGACCTCGGTGACCGCCCCGGCCAGGTCGGTGACCACAGTCACTGCATTGAGGTTGTCGCGGACGACCAGCGGGTGCTTCTTTGGGAGGATCCTGGGGGAGACCCTGAGCAACCCCTTCTCTGGCACCACCTCGCCGATGAGCCTGATGGTGCTGTTCTTTCTCTCGGCAAGGGCAAGGGCTTCCACTGTCAGGAGGTCGATCCCGGTGCAGTCGACGTCGGCCAAGGTGGCGCCGTTCTTCCAGATTGTATTGGCCAGGATGACCAGTTTCAGGGCGGTATCGATCCCCTTCACATCAAAGGTCGGGTCGGCCTCGGCATACCCCATCTCCCGCGCCTCATCGAGGGCCTGCTCGTAGGTGAGTCCCTCATCTGCCATCCTGGTGAGAATATAGTTGCAGGTGCCGTTCATGATCCCGTAGACCGCCTTGACAGTGTTCCCGGCAAGCCCGTGCTGGAGCGTCTGAATGATCGGGATCGCCCCGCAGACCGTCGCCTCGTACCGCAGCTGCACTCCCTGCTCCTCGGCGAGGTCCATCAGTTCCCTGTATTTGAGGGCAAGCGGCCCCTTGTTCGAGGTAACCACATGCTTCCCCATCGAGAGGGCGGTCTTGATCGCAGTGAGGCCAGGCTCCCCGGTATCGATATTGGTGGGGGTCACCTCCACCAGGACATCATACTCGCCGCGTTCTACGATCTCCATCGCAGAGATCGCCCGGTCGCCGCAGCGCCCGGTCTTTTTCTTCTGTGCAAGTGCGGCCGCAAGGTCGATCCCCTCTGGCTCAATCAGCCCGGTCTTTGAGTCGGCAAGCCCGGTGACCGTGAATCCAAGCCCCTTCTCGGCGATCACCTCGACGACACCACGGCCGACCGCTCCCATCCCAAGGACTGCGATTCTCATGCGGCTTCCTCCATTGTCTCGACCAGGAGCAAGTCTTTTTCCCTTGCCACCGACCTGAGAATTTCCATTGCACACTCCATATTTTCCTCATTGGTTGCAGATATTGTGAGGAGGGCGGAGGACCGCTGGTTTATGCCTGGCATGGTCACATGCATCTCCACCACCTCGGCAAACCCAGTCTGGTCGATCGACCCGACTGTGTTTGAGAGGTCGGTGTGCATGATATGCCCAATCATAATGACACTCCGTTTCATCAGGAGACGCTCTTCTCCGATCCCAAGAATCGAGACCCCTCGTGCCTTGAGGATCCTGATAAGGTCGTCGAGACGATCGCCAGTGATCTCAAGAACCACCTGGACGATACGTGTCTTCGGCCTCAAGGTCGGGTCCCACTCATGGATGACCGCCATAATATTCCCGCCGACCTCAGAGATCGGCTGCAGGGCGTCTACCAACTGGCCGGGAGCATCTTTCACCTCGATCTTCATAGAAACCTGCAACAAACCACCGTTCTAATATTTACATCCCGGCAAAATAAGCCTTCCATATGAGCGCATCAGTTACCGGCCTCTATAGTTATCATATATAATCCAAATGAAAAATATATTTATACCATTACTACGAACGTGTAAAAGACCAGAATAAAGGTCCCTGCTTACTGTCAGAACGCAAAAAAACATCTCGTTTTGAACACCACGGTCTGGTGTTCAACATGGGTCCTGACAGGGTTTGGCAGAACACCTGCAAATTGCTCGGGCATATCTTTAGTGCACCCCTTGCAGGAATCAAGAGACCACTCTGCGGAGGCATTCATGGAACAGGAGATGGTAAAACCCAAACTCGTCATCAAATCTCTGTATAAAATTTTCGGAAAACATCCCACAGATGCACTCCCTCTCATCAAGGAAGGACGGTCCAAGGAAGAGATCCTGGAGAAGACCGGGCAGACCGTCGGCCTCAGAGATGTGAATATCTCTGTTCAAGAGGGTGAAATATTTGTGGTCATGGGCCTCTCAGGCTCAGGCAAGTCTACTCTTCTCAGGTGTACAAACCGATTGATCAAACCGACCTCAGGAGAGGTCCTCATCGACGGGATCGACATCGCCTCGCTTGGAGATGATGAACTCAGGAACTTACGACGGGAGAAACTGGGTATGGTCTTCCAGAACTTTGCCCTCCTTCCTCACCGGAGTGTCATTGAGAATGTCGCATTTGGGCTGGAAGTCCAGGGGATGCCTGAAGAAGAGCGGCTTGAAAAGGCAAAAAAGACCATCAAGATGGTTGGACTTGCCGAATATGAAGAGAGCATGCCTAGCGCACTCTCTGGCGGGATGAAGCAGCGTGTCGGTCTGGCCCGTGCACTCGCAAGCGATCCCGGCATTCTCCTGATGGACGAGGCCTTCAGCGCTCTTGATCCCATTATCAGGACTGGGATGCAGGACGAACTCCTTGACCTTCAGAACGAGTTAAACAAGACGATCATCTTCGTGACCCACGACCTCGACGAGGCCCTCAAACTCGGGAACCGGATCGCCCTGATGAAGGACGGTGCCGTCGTCCAGGTCGGTACGCCCGAGGAGATCCTCTCCTCTCCGGCCGACGACTATGTGGCAAGCTTTGTCGCCGGGGTCGACATGACCAAGGTGCTCACTGCCGAGGGCGTCATGAAAAACCCCGACCCGGTGGTCTCGATCGTCTCCGGTCCAAGGGTCGCCATGAAACTGATGGAAGACCATGGGATCTCGACGATCTTTGCGGTCGGGAAGGGGAAGACCTTCAGAGGCTTAGTAGCCGTTGAAGACGCTGTCGCGGCGGCACGGGCAAAGAAGACAAACATCGAGGATATCCTGATCACCGACACTCCAGTCACACGCCCTGACACCCCTGTCCGTGACCTGATGGGACTCGTGGCCACGACCCAGTATCCGGTCGCGGTCGTCGATGAGAACAACCGACTCAAGGGGGTCATTGTGAGAGGGTCCCTCCTTGGTGCACTGGACGTCACCAGCAACGGTGAGGAGGATGAAGAATGAATTCGTTTGAACTCCCAAAGATCCCGCTCGGCGACGCCGTCGAGGCCCTTGTCGAATGGATCGAGATCAACTTTGCTGTCGTCCTGGACTGGATCAGCGACGGGCTGGACTGGATCATCGAGGGGATAAAATATCTCCTTCTCGTCCTCCCGGCGCCGGTCTTTATCATCCTGGCGTCATTGCTAGTCTGGCTTGTTACCAAACGCGACACCAAACTTGCCATCGGTTCAGTGCTTGGGCTCTTCCTCATCTGGGATCTCCAACTCTGGTCCCTCGCAATGGAGACACTTGCCCTGGTCCTGTCGTCTACACTCTTTGCGCTCATCTTCGGGATCCCGACTGGTATCCTGGCAGCGCGTTCAGAGGTCACACACCAACTCGTCAAGCCGTGCCTTGACTTTATGCAGACGATGCCAGCCTTCGTCTATCTCATCCCGGCCGTGGTCTTCTTCGGCCTCGGGAATGTGCCTGGCATGATCGCCACGGTCATCTTCGCGATGCCCCCGGTGGTCAGGCTCACGGCCCTCGGGATCCAGCAGGTACCCAAGGAACTGGTCGAACTCGCCGACGCCTTTGGTACAACCGAGAGACAGAAGTTGGTCAAGGTGCAACTGCCTGTTGCCATGCCGACGATCATGGCAGGTATCAACCAGTGTATCATGATGGCCCTCTCGATGGTGGTCATCGCCGCCATGATCGGGGCTCAGGGCCTTGGCTACAAGGTGCTTGAGGGGATCCAGCGTCTCGACATCGGCCTTGGGTTCGAAGGGGGGCTTGCGATCGTGATCATCGCGATCATCCTCGACCGCGTGACTCAGAGTTTCGCACCCAAGCGTACCGAATAATAATTTCCCATCTCCGTGATTCACATGAAAAAGAACAGCAAAATCGGATTCATCCTCTGCGGCCTCCTTGCAGTGGCACTCGTCCTCACCGCCGGGTGCACCGGCGGTGGTGGCGGAGACGCACAGCCAACAGAACAGAAATCGATCACCATCGGGTATGTCCTCTGGGACTCCGAGATCGCAAGCACCAATGTGGTCAAGCAGGTCTTCGAGAAGGCCGGGTATGACGTCACCATCACCGCTGTCGACGCCGCGCCGCTTTACCAGGCTATCGTCAGCGGTGACGTGGACTGCACTGTCTCTGCCTGGCTTCCAAGAACCCAGAAGGCCTACATGGACGAGTACGGGGACCAGCTCGACTTTGTCGGCAAGAACCTCGAAGGTGCCAAGATCGGGCTGGTCGTCCCGACCTATGTGACCATCGACTCCATTGAAGAGATGAACGAGGTCAAGGACAAGTTCGACGGAAAGATCGTCGGCATCGACGCAGGTGCCGGGGTCGTAAATAACGCCGAAGACGCGATCGAGGAATATGGCCTCGACTATGACCTTGTCTATAGTTCAAGCGCCGGCATGGCCGCGTCCCTGAAGAAGGCGGTCGACCGGGCCGAATGGATCGTGGTCACCGGGTGGACCCCACACTGGAAGTTCTCCCGCTGGGATCTGAAGTACCTCGAGGATCCGAAGGGCGTCTTTGGCGGTGAAGAGTATCTCGGCACGCTTGCACGCCCTGGCCTTGCCGAGGACGACCCTGAGGCCTACGCGATTCTCGAACGCTTCTACTGGACTCCAGAAGACATGGAGTCGGTGATGCTCGATATCGAGGATGGCATGTCCCATGAGGACGCCGCAAAGAAGTGGATCGACGCCCACCCCGACCAGGTCAATGCCTGGCTTGGGAAGGCATAATTCTCTTTTTTTCTGATTTTAATATATTCTCGCCCATTATAGGTGCACGCGTGATTCTTCCGCCTTCCTCCGTCTTCTCACTGGGGCCGCGCCCCCGATGTGAAGATGTAGGACGGTGTGATGATCAGGCGTGCCGCCTTCAATCGCAGAATTTTCATTCCAATCTCGTGCCGGGGGGTTGCGCCTCCTTGAACCCAATGACGACGATAGGTAGGGGTGGCGATAGAGCTCGATCCTCTCCGATTCTCCTGTCTTGAAATGAGAAAGAGCAAGCGGAGATTAATTTTCAACCGCGTATGCTTGAACCCCGGGTTCATGCCAAATTCTACAGAGTCTTTCTATTTTGATTGATGACCATGAGAAAAACCGGCTTTGTAGAAAACCTCTTAACGACTATCTCTGCGTGGGGCTGGTCGCCCCCCGGTCGAGGAGAGAGTTTAGAATTTCTGGAAGGAAACACTTCAGTTCAAGGAGATTTTCACCCCTAGAGAGTTTGGGGATATGCTCTGGAAAAATACGAGGACGAGATCGATTTTGTACGCAAGAACCTCATCGGGACACGGTGTGGTCTGGCCGTCCCCGAGTATGTCCCCATCGACTCGATCGATAAATTGAACAGTGCCAGGGGAAAATTTGGCGTGACAATCATCGGCATCGAACCCGGCGCCGGGATGATCATGCAGGGCACCAAAGGGGCGATCGAGGAGTATGGTCTTCGAGTATACGCTCCAGTCTGGCAGCGAGGTAAGGATCTCGCCGCACTGGAAGTTCATCAGGTGGAACCTGAAATATCTTGAGAACCTGAACGCGTACGATGATGAGGAGTATATCGCCATCTTCACCAGGTAAGGACTCAAAGACGAGATGCCCGACCTCTATGCGGTCATGGAACGCTTCACCTGGACGTCAGAAGAGATGGCCTCGGTGATGTACGACATAGAAGATCACGGCATGAAGCCTGAGGAGGCGGCAGAAAAGTGGGTCAAAGCCCATCTTGACCAGATCAAGGGCTGGATCGGCAGCAAGGCATAAAAGGATAGACAACCATTCTATTTTTTGGGTAAAAGTCCGGGCCGCCGCCTCTCTCAACCATTATTTAAAAAAATGGCATCGGACACGTAGCCAAATCTAGCATACTTCTTGTCGAAACACTGGAGGGCGACCGAGGCGAAGAGTGAAACCACCGTTCTGCACCCTCGGTCTGGCCCAGGACTTATAGCCCAATCATACTGCATGAGAGAGATCCTGCAGTGCTGTGTGATCTGAATGAAACACATCAAAAATCTAGTATACCTCTTTATCGGCTTCCTTGTCGTTGCATCGGTTCTCACTGCCGGATGCACCGGCACAGGTGCACAGTCTTCTGAACAGAAGTCGATCTCCATCGGATATGTCCTCTGGGACTCTGAGATCGCAAGCACCAACGTGATCAAGCAGGTCTTTGAGAAAGCAGGCTATGATGTCACCATCACTGCTATCGACGCTGCCCCCCTCTTTGAGGGACTGGCACAGGGAAGCATTGACTGCTCGGTCTCAGGCTGGCTCCCGGTGACACAGAAAGTCTATTGGGATAAATATGGTGATGAGATCGATCTGGTCAGGAAGAACCTCGAAGGCGGGGCACTCATCGGGCTGGTCGTTCCGACCTATGTGACCATCGGCTCAGTGGAAGACCTCAATGACCCGGCCGTCAAAGAGAAGTTTGGCGGGAAGATCTATGGGATCGACCCTGGGTCAGGGACCATGCACACTGCTGAGAAATTGATTGAAGCATACAACCTGGACTATGAACTGGTTCCGAGTTCCACTGCCGGGATGGTCAGCGCCTTGAAAAGAGGGGTCGACCGCGACAAGTGGGTCGTGGTCACGGGATGGGTGCCGCACTGGAAGTTCGCACGCTGGGATCTGAAGTTCCTGGACGAACCCCTGGATGTCTTCGGGAAGGACGAATATATCGCCACCTTTGCACGCCAGGGTCTGGCCAAGGACGATCCAGAGGCCTATGGGATCCTGGAACGGTTCCACTGGACTGCTGAGGATATGAACAGCGTGATGCTCGATATTGAAGAAGGCATGGAAGCCGAAGATGCGGCGGCGAAATGGGTCGACGCCCACCTTGAG
>JAQVHG010000002.1 GCA_028696365.1 Methanofollis sp. | reverse complement strand
TTCGGTAACATTCTCAGACGGTGCAGTGGTAACATTCTCGTCGCCAGGCGTCGGAGTGGTGACTCCGTCGGTGGCATCTGTCTGGGTGCCGGTACACCCACAGAGGAAGACTGCGGCGCATACGAGCAGCACCGCAGCTACCAGCAGGGATTTCGATTTCATCATATTTTAAATGGGTATCCCTCTTAAATAATTCTTCTGAATTCATATTTTTGTATCCGTCATTCCCTGGAATGACAGCAAGCCTTAATGCCTTCATGTGTCGAATCTTTTCGCACTATGTGGAAGGCGCTGGATGTTGCTGCATGGAAGGAACAGCGGCGGGCCGACCTCGCGGGGGTGCGGGAGGCCGTTGCCGGGATCGTCGATGCAGTACAGAAAGATGGGGACGAGGCGCTCTACGCCCTCACCAAAAAGTTTGACCATATCGATCTTGAGGACCTGGCCGTCGCCCCTGAGGAGTTTGAGGCCGCATATGATGAAGTGGATGACACCTTGGTCGACGCTCTTGCCGATGCCGAGGCCAATATCAGGCGGTTCCACGAGTTGCAGCGCAACCGTTCACTCTGGCTCGAAGAGGTAGAACCCGGCGTGGTACTCGGCGTGAAGACGACGCCTCTCGACCGGGTCGGGGCCTATGTCCCTGGCGGGCGCGCATCTTATCCCTCGACGGCCCTGATGACCACGGTCCCCGCGCAGGTGGCAGGGGTGGCGGAGGTCTGCGTCTGCTCGCCACCTCCCATCCACCCCCTCACCCTTGTCGCCCTCGACCTGGCCGGGGTGGACGAGTGCTACCAGATCGGCGGGGCGCAGGCCATCGCCGCAATGGCCCTGGGTACCGAGAGCATCGACCCGGTTCAGAAGATCGTCGGGCCAGGGAACGTCTTTGTGACCGCGGCCAAGATGATGCTGAGAGATCACGCCGAGATCGACTTCCCGGCCGGTCCCTCAGAGATCGGGGTGCTCGCCGACGAGAGCGCAGACCCGGTCTTCATCGCCGCAGATGTCCTTGCCCAGGCCGAGCACGACCCGCATGCCGGGTGCGTCCTGGTCACCACCGATTCCACCCTCCCTGAGCGGGTGGGAGCCGAGATCACGCGACAACTCAAGACGGCCGAGCGCCGGGAGATCATCGAGGCCGCCCTTGAAAACTCAGGGTATGTCGTCGCCGCCGACTTTGACGAGGCCGTCGAGGCGATGGACGGGATCGCCCCAGAGCATCTCTCCATCCAGGTCACCGACCCGATGGCGGCCCTCAACGCCGTGCACCATGCCGGCTCCATCTTTGTCGGGCCATATACCGCCGTCGCCTTCGGGGATTATGCTTCAGGGACCAACCATGTCCTCCCGACCGCAGGCTATGCCAGGACATACTCAGGCCTCGACATCCACCACTTCTGCAAGACTTCATCGATCCAGATGCTCAGCAGGGAGGGTGCCGAGGCGCTCGGCGATATCGTCGAGTCGCTTGCCACCGCCGAGGGGCTCCATGCCCATGCCAACTCAGTGCGGCTCCGCCGGCAGCGCCAGGACTGAATTCTTTTTTTTGGGGGGGGGGGCTTTGTAGAAACTCTCTAGATGAAACACTCTGACGGGATGCGGGCCGCTCGAAGATATTCAATCTTCTCAAGCTCCCTTCGGTCGCATCCCCAGGATCCCCCGTAAGCGATAGGTAGTGGACGTCAAATCTCTCTTCAGATCCATCGACTTCGTCTTCCCCTCCCTAGCGTGAGCGAGTTCGAGAACTGAGAGAATCGAAGATTCCCGATGATAAGAAGGTCTTCGATCTTCCGTGGATCTCTGATTTTCGGGCTCTGTAGAAATGCTCGGGATAGCCATCTCTGCGGGGGAGGTGCCGCCCCCCGAACCCCCCGCCACACTATAGGTATAGGTCGAGGACGGCAGCACTCTCTTTATGATCATCGATTCTGCCTTCCCGCCCCTGTCTTCATCCCGGGGGTCCGGGTGGCACTCGCCCCCGGCCTGAAGATGTGGGAAGGCGGGGGACACACCTCTCACCTACACAATTGGTGAGGGTTTCTACAGAGCCGGAGAATCACGCCCGCACCTATAATGGATGAGGGGTTCTACAAAGCCATAATTTAGGGAATGAGATCAAAATCGAAGATCTTTCGAGTGAGGTTCTTCGCTCCCTTATCCTCTAATCAAATAGTGTAGGGAGGCTCCTCCTTACAGAATCATAGACTTGAGAAGGTGAGTGAACAGGTGACAGACACAAGAGAACTCGTGGATCACATGAAAGTCGAACTCGAACATGTGCATGACGACATAGAGCACGTGGGAAGAGATATTGAAGAACTCAACGCGCACATCAAAAATCTCGACGATCATCTTCACCATCTTCTTGATGAAACAGAGGAGGGGGTTATCGAGTAAGTACCCTTCAGCATTGTTTCAATCAGATTGGATCTGATGATCAATCCTCCCTTGTGATATAACTTGGAGAGATTGAGAACACCTGCCCCACGAGGGGCGTCCTTGACAACGTGATTTTCTGCTTGAAACAGGAGAAAACTGAAATATGCCCGGTTGCCAGGGTATTTTATCCTGTTTCAACTTTCATTCAACTCTTGAGATCATTTTTCAATAGGAGAGGATACGTATCCTCGTGATCGCCTTTTTTCTCCCGACGTTCGACCACAAGAGAACTATAATGCTCATCAGTGGATCACCCGCGCCATCCCATTTCGGTAGCGCTTGTGACTGCTCCCCCGACTGAAGTCATGGGCATCGTGGGATGTTACCCCTGAGATTGTAGCCCTAATCTCATGATATTGATCGCCGCATTCTGGTCGCGATCAGAGAGTGTCTTTGCGACGATCATTCCACATCTGGAACATTGCTGCGATGTATTCCTGGGGCTCACCAGGATCACGTTCGAGCCAGTTTCCTCCGCTTTGCTCTCAGTGATCGTGATGAACATATTCCTGGCAACATCTGCAATGCTTTTTGCCAGAAGGTGGTTCTTTTCAGCTTTGTAGAAACCCTCACCAATTCCTGATGTGAGCGTACCTCACCCGCCTTCCCGCCTCTTTGGCTAGGGGCGGCAAGCCCCCCGGCAGACAAAATCATCCAGAAGATTTCTACAGAGCCATTAACTTCCAGGAAGTCTGGTGAGCAAAATTGAGCCGTCTGTTGGCGATCCGTTTGTGGATATGTGCGACGATCTTTCTGGCCTTCTTCCGTTCAGGAGTACCTTTCTCTGCTTTCGAGAGTCTCTTCTGCGCCTTCGCAAGGGCTTTCTCGTCGGTGCGGAAGAATTATTGTGGGTTCTCGATCTTCTTACCATGAGGTCATCCCAAAACACTCTGGCTCTCATCCTCACCGATTGAGAGCGATGGATGACAATGAAGAGATCCTAACTTTTTCATCGCACATCCATGCATTCGTCGCCTTCCCCCTCGCCCACGCCGGGGGCGTTGCCCCTGGACCCCCAGGAGCGAGATAGGCGCGGGAAGGCGGAGAAAAGATCATGAAGACGGAACGCAATCCTCTGCCAATCTTCATCGGCGGGGGGTTCGGGGGGCGGCCAAGCCCCCCGGTCAAGGACAGCGTTTAAAATTTCTGGAAAGAAGCACTTCAGTTCGAGGAGGTCTTCAACCCTAGAGAGTTTTGGGATATGCTCATGGTAAATCTTCTTGAAAGTTCACTTCGACGGGGGGCTGGCCGCCCCCGGTGTGATTGATGTGGAAGGCGTGCCGCCCTCAATCGCAGAAACGTTCCCGTGATCTCGCGTGAGGATATGGGGGAGCGGCACAAGAAAGATCACAGATCGATCTATCCTCACACCAGGGAGCCACAAGAATGTTCATCACGTATGCTTGAGCCCGGGGCTCATGCTCGATTCGACAGAACCGATCCTGAAGGATATATTGTGGTCCCCGGCCAATCCTTCGAGTGGTCGGGCGCTGGGTGGCCCATTGAGTCCCTATATGGCCTCAATGGTATTTTTCGGCTTGAAGAGCCTCTCTTCTCCCTTCAAAATCGCGCCGTTTTCCCGGCATTCACGACACTCGCTGGCCGGCGTACCGTCGCTCTCTGGCCCCCTTATTACTTGTAGTCATAAAGGCCGTTAGGGGGCGTTTATGGAGGTGGTTTCCCTGGCATGATCGGTTAATCAGGCTTATTCTGACGAGATCGCACGATATCATCTATCTGGGCCGCGATTGGTCTGGTTCATCCCGAAACGAGGGCCGATATAAGCGTATTTTCCCTGTGGTCAGGGCCGACTTGGCCTGGGCTGGGGGCATGAACAGAATAGGCTGCAAGTATCTTCGATCTTCGAACGAATGGCCTGATTGAAATTCTTAAGGAATTTGACGTATAAATGCAGGCATAATGGCTCAAAAGCCATCTTTTATCCTTCAAAATCGCGCTGATCTCCGGGATTTCACAACGTCCCCTGGCCGCCGCACTGGTTCCCTCTGACCAGAAATATCTCTCTCATTCATATGTGGCCTCAGGGGGCGTTTACGGGCCTGGTTTCCAGGGTGTGTTCGGAAAAATAGACTTGTTCTGCCGAGATCGCCTGATCTCTCGGATCCGGCCCGGGATCGGGGTGGCCGATCCCGAAACCGGGCTAGATCCTGGCAGATCTCCCTCTCCTTTACTCAGCCTTCTGGAGCTGTCTGAGGATCCGCTCTTTCTTTGCGATGGCGGCGTCGGCGGCCCTGTGGACCTGCTCCTTCATCTCATCGAAGTCGCGGGGCTCTTTATCTACGACCTTCTTCACCGGAGTGTAGGCAGACTCTCTGAAACGCGGCTGGAAGTCCCGCTCCTCGCCCTCAGAGAGGAGGACCGAGTCGGCCGGGCCTTCCTCGACATATCCGATCTCCGCGATTGGGACACCTTCTGACCTGACGACGGCCATGACCTCCTCGGCGTGCTCTGGCGGGACGACGACGAGGAGGGCGTCGAGGGAGACGCCGAGATAGTCGATCTGAAGGGCGTCGAGCATCTTCAGCACCCGCGGCTGGACGAGTTTCCTGAGGTTCTCGTCGTCGACGACGATCTTACAATCGGCGGTCTCGGCCATCTCATAGACGTCGCCGCGCAGTCCGCCGTTGGTGACGTCGGTCATGGTGTGGATATGTTCGAGGACCGAGCTCCTGAGGAGGGCTTCGCAGGCCTTGAGGAAGTGGAGGTTGATCGTCTCCTCGACGACCTCTGGGTGGCCGAAGTAGAGAGCGGTGGTGGCGATGGTCCCGCCGCCTGCGCCCGCGGTCATAAGCAGGACGTCGCCTGGCTTTGTCTCGGTGCGGGCGGTGAGGTGGTCGGCGACCCCGACGGCCCCGACACACCCGGTCATCCGGTCGCCGAGGACCATGTCCCCGCCGATGCGGAGGGTCGACCCGGTGACCAGCGGAACCTTCATCGCCTCGGCGACGGCGGCGATCCCGGCGGTGTAGTCAAAGATCTTGGCGACGTCGCCGTCGTCGGCGACATGGATGTCGGAGAGGAGGGCGATAGGGTGGGCCCCCATCACGTAGGCGTCGCGGAGTGTCGCCCTCGTCACGTGGAACCCGGCGAGGAAGGGGAAGTCGGAGAGACGCGAGTGCATCCCGTCGACGGTGGTGATGATATATTCCCCGCCGGCCCTGACAGCCCCGGCGTCGTCCATCTCGTCGACACCGACCGCGACTGCAGCCTTCCCGATGATCCTGGGGAACTGGCGATGGGCGAAAAAGTCGCCCCGGCCTCTTGATCCAACGCCGAACTCGCCCATCGTGACGCCGGCGTGCTCGTACTCGAAGAGGTCGCCGGTCAGCCCAGAGGTGTTCTCCACCTCTTCAACGACAGCCGCGGCGAACTGCCGGGCATATGCTCTGGAAACGCCTCTCTTGATCTCAAGGATCCTGTCGGTGAGGGTCTCAACCACGTCCTCCCTGCTCCTGCCTGCCGCACGTTCGCGGCGGGCGAATCCCTCAATGTCCATAAAAAGAGGTCGACTGGAGCCATGTTAAAGGCAGTGATGTACGACCGTCCAGGAAGGGCAAGGGTTGATATTGAAAGGGTTCCTGAAGGATGGGTGCCGGGTCTCCGGCACTCTGGGGGGAGATGAGGAATGAAGAGATATACCTTGACTGCAGCGCTCTGGGAGGAGGGGGGCGTCTATGTCTCGAAGTGTCCTGAAATAGGAGTCGCAAGTTGCGGCGATACGCCTGACCGCGCCCTTGTTCATCTCAGGGAGGCGGCTGAACTCTATCTGGAGAATGCAAAAGTGCTCGGGCTGACTGAGGACGTGATCCCGGCACTCCGCTCGCCGCGCAAGTTCACGACGACCTTTGAGGTATCAGAATGACGCGCCTTTCAGTGATCTCTTCAGACCGGGTCATCAGGGTCCTGAAGAGGATTGGGTTTGACTTCGCACCGAAGCGGAGTAAAGGGAGCCAGATCGCTCTCTCATGCCTCGACGAGTCTGGGCGTCCGCTCCTGGTGGTCGTACCGCGCCGCGGTGACCTTCCAGTGGGAACGCTTCTTTCAGTGCTCCAACAGGCCGCCCTCCCGAAGGAGCGGTTTCTCTTCCTGATCCATGAGGCGGTCCCGGTGTCGTCCTGAGGGGGGTGTTCAGGGGAACTGGTGGGGCTAGTTTTGTTGGATCTCTAGAGTATCCAGGAATGGAAATGTAGATTCAATTCTTTAGAATTGGCTTTGTAGAAACCCTCACTTATCGTGGGGAGAATGCGTGTCATCCGCCTTCCTATAGCCTCACGCTGGGGGTGTTGCCCCCGGACCCCAGGGAGGAGGATAGGGGTGGGAAGGGACAATGAACGACTGTGACGAGGGTGCTGCCGTCCTCGACCTATCGTGTCGCGGCCAGTCCCCCGCCAGAGAGATTCATCAAGAAGATTTCTACAGAGCTGTAGAATTGACTATTAGGCAAACACCTGCCTTATGTATACAGTGAACATATCCCAAAAGTATCCTTGGCTTAGTCAATCCTGGGGATTAGGACCGTTTCTGGCCATCCTTCTGCCTCCCCCGGTTTAATCGCCACTCCCCGGGGTGTGAAGATGGTGTTCCCGGTGTGAATGACGGAGGAAGGCGACCGATCAGAGGTGCCGCCCACAAAAAAATAAAACATGGTTCTTGCTCTCTCCTGCCGGGGGGAGTGTCGCCCGGACTCCCCACGATGAATATAGGGGGGGCAACAAGTTCTTGAACGACACCACGCTTCAGATACTTCCTCTACTCACCTACTAAGGTCAGAGTAGTTTTGGGATGACCTCAGTATGAACATTGTTCTGAGTAGATCTTCTGATCGCTGTGCTATCCACATCATAGGTGTTTGGTATTGCGAAAGATATTGTTCCCTATTCCAGAGAATGGAGGGGTCTGGACTGAAGATATAATCCTGCTTGGGTTTTTTCATGATGAAAATGAGAAGTTGGTGACCTTTTTTCCACTACCGGTTTTTGAAGATGAAGAATATGATCGAAAAACCTATTGCGGTCCCTATAGCAATTACCCAGTTCACTTTTCCCTCGATGATATAACTGAGCCCACTGATGAGGAGAAATACGACAATTCCCAAGAGGAGTACAGTCCAGACTTTTTCCATAGATATTTTCATGATTTAATTCCTCCTTTTGATTAGATTTAAAGTCATAATCTATGCACTGATATCGTACAATTTGTTTGATATCATCGAAGAAATGGTAAAAAGATTATATGGTTTTGAATCCGTATCACCTCCGAGATTTTATTGAGCTAAGATTTTAATATATATATATTTCTAATTGATCTTTATTGATATATTTTGGTTTAAACATATTGTCGATGTTGTTCGATCGGCTATGAATAATATGGCCCAGTAGAATCTGGTAAGATCAAGGGAAGATTATGATGAAGTCTTTTTTCCTCCTCTGGGTCTCTTTGAGAGAAGTCAGGGGTTTTTATTGCTCAAATCTGTTCTAACGTTACCGCGTATTTTGATATGCCCCCATGGTGCCAGCGAGGGAAAAGAGATATGTAGTGACACGAAGAACTTCCTCGCGGCCAGGAGCATGACGACGATAGATAAGATAATCCGCGAACTGCCCCCTCATCTCAGGCAGGAAGTCGAGGATTATGCTTTGTTTTTACTTTCCAGGGAGAGAAAAAAGACAGGTGTCATCCTGAAGCAGGACTGGGCAGGGGGGCTTGCGGCACTGAAGGGATCATACACGTCGGTGGAACTCCAGAAAAAAGCGCTGGAGTGGCGGAGTGATTGAGGTCTGATGTATCTTGTCGATACCAACATCTGGCTGGAACGCCTTCTGGATCAGGGCCGATCGGAAGATGTCGGTGCGTTCCTTGCAAAAACATCTTCAGACAGGCTTTTTTGCACAGATTTTTGCTATCATTCGATTGGGGTCATCCTCTGCAGGCTGCACTATTCAGGCCTGTTCTTGATGTTTACGCACGATCTTTTTTATGATGGCGGCGTCCGTCTCATTCATCTCGGCCCTGGAGATATGGACGCGATGGTCCGGGCGATGGAAGCCTATTCTCTGGACTTCGACGATGCCTACCAGTATTGCGCGGCACAACGCAATGGTCTCTCACTTGTCAGTTTTGATGTGGATTTTGATCGGACGCCTGAAGGAAGAACAGAACCTGATGGGAATGGAATGTTGAAGACAGTCTGATCTTGTCTGGTTTTGTTTTCTGTTCTGAAAAGATTGGTATTTTCTTCGTTGAGGGGGATGGGCATGCGGCTATTCTTACACAAAGAGCATTACAGATATATTTTCAAGGTTGGGCTCTGTAGAAACCCTCTGGATGTCTCTCTGGTAGGGGGCGTGCCGCCCCCGGACTCCCTGGATTGCGATAGGGGGAGATAGGGGGAGGCGAAGGGATGACCATAAAGAAGGGATGTAATCCCCTGCCACTCTTCATCCATGGGGGGTCCTGGGGGCACTCGCCCCCAGGTGGAAGATGGGCGTTTATAATTTCCGGGAGGACGCGCTTCGGTTCGAGTGAGTGTTCAACTCTCAGAGAGTTTTGGGATATGCTCTTCGCCAATTATTCATGCACTATGCTGGGGCTATGTTCACGTCATGGGAAACACCAAATATTCCATGGCTGCCTTTCCCGCGAACGGCGGGAAAAATCCGTGCACCCCGCTGCATACCAAAAAAAAGAAAGAGATCAATATCTCCGGTACTCTCGACGCGGCTTGGGGGGCTGTGCCTCCTCCACCCGCATCGTCCGTCCGACAAACTCGGTCTCGTTCAGGGCTTCCTGTGCTTTCTCGGCCTCTTCGATAGAGTCCATCTCGACAAACCCGAACCCCTTGTCCCCAATGATCCTGACGCTCTTGACTCCCCCATAGGCAGAGAAAAGTTCCTCCAATTGATCTTCAGTTACCGAATAGGTGAGGTTCCCGACATACAATCTGCTGGTTTCCATCTCTGGTCCCCCTCGGTGTTGAGATGTCAGTCGAAGAAGATAATAGTTTGGTGTGCTGGGAGGACGGGAGCATGATCCAGGTGAACTGGATGTCGTCTGCAGTAGTGAGGGTCAGATATCAAAATGTCTGGAAGGGACTGTAGAGATCTTCTTGACGACCCCCTCTGGTGGGGGACGTGCCGCTCGAAGATCCTCCTGTCACTTCTCGAACTCACTGGTGTTCTTAAATCGGCTTTGTAGAAGCCCTCACTCATCCCTGATATGAGCGAGACTCACTCGCCTTCTCACATGGATCGTGCTGGGGACGAGGGGGAAGGGGACGAATGCATGGGTGTGCGATGAAAAAGCTGGGATCTCTTCATTTTCATCCATCGCTCTCAATCGGTTGGGGATGAGGGCCAGAGAGTTTTGGGATGACCTCTTTATTTGCTCCCCCCGCCAGGGAGCATCAAGCGGTTGGTATCCCTATTTCGCAAAAAAAGAACCTGGAAAAAAGTTCAGGGCAGCCCGATGGACTTCGCCCTGCACCGCTGCCAGACAACGCGGCCCACGACCTTGAAACACTGTTCAAGTTCGTCGAAGTTGGGGATATCGTGGTCCTTGAGGATCTTGATCCCCGCGTCCATGCACTCGCCACCAAGGAGAGTGCCGACGACGAGGTTCTCGGTCTTCCCGCTGAATTTGATGACCTGGTGAGCCAGACTCTCAGAGTCGAGGACCAGGTTCGGGAACCCGACCACAAAGGCGATGTCCCAGAGGTCGGAGTGACGGGCAAGCACATCGAAGACCTGCTGGAAACGCTTCTCAGATGCATCGCCGAGGAGGTCGAGTGGGTTTGCATGACTCCAGTAGTCAGGGAGGATCTCATTGAGCTCGTTCAGGATCGCAGGCGGCAGGTCAATGAGGTCGAGACCGTACATCTCGGCATAATCCGAGGAGAGGACCGCAAACCCGCCGGCATTGGTGATCACGATCGCACGCCTGCCCTTTGGATACCCACCAGGCGACGCACAGAGTTCGGCCACCTCGAAGGCACCCCTGAGCGCCCTGACCGGGATGACCCCGGCCTCTCTGAACGCCTCCATATAGACCTCATACGATCCCGAGAGCGAACCAGTGTGGGACGACGCCGCCTTCTGTCCTTTCTGCGACGAGCCCGACTTGATCGCCACGACCGGCTTCTTCTTCGCCACTTCAGAGACGACCTCCATGAACTCCCGGCCATTGGTGAGCTGCTCGATGTACAGGATGATCGCTCTCGTGCTCTTGTCCTGCTCAACAAACCGGAGATAGTCCAGGAAGTCGAGGTCGGCCTGGTTGCCCACCGAGAAGACCGCTGAGAACCCGATGTCCTGTTTGAGACTCCAGTCGACGACCGTATTGATGATCGCACCGCTCTGTGAGATAAAAGCGACACTGCCTGGCTTGGGCGACTCGTGGACATAGGTGGTGTCCAGGCCCCGCGGTGGGATGATCAGACCCAGGCAGTTGGGGCCGACGACCCTGATGTTGTAATGCCTGGCAATGTCAAGCATCCGCTCTTCGAGGACCTTGCCCTCCTCGCCGGCCTCTTTGAACCCGGCGGTGATGACCACGACCAGCGGGATCTTCTTCTCGCCGCACTCCTGCATCACCCGTGGCACATGGGCCGCCGGGACAGTGATCACCGCAAGGTCGATAGGATTTGGGATCGCGGTCACGGTCGGGTAAGCCTTCAGCCCCTGGACCTCGGTCCGCTTGTTGTTGACCGGATAGATCTGACCAGGGAAGTGGAGAAGGTTGTGGAGGACGGCATAGCCCATCTTCTTCGGGTTTGACGAGGCCCCGATGACTGCAACTGACCGCGGGGTGAAGTACTCGGGCGGGACAAATGTCCGCTCCCTGCGCTCGACGGCTTTGAGATCCTCGTCCACGATGATCCTGGCATCCACCGCACAGGCACCAGACTCATACAGCCGTAGCGGGTTGATGTCGAACTCGGTCACCTGCGGGTTCTCCTCAAAGAACCGCGCCACCCCGGCGATGATCTCAACCAGAGCCTCTTCGTCTCTCGGCTTCATCCCGCGGTAGCCCGCAATGAGGGGATAGGCGTTGATCTCCTTGACCATCGTCCTGATCTCCTCCTCAGAGACTGGGACGATCCTGAGGGTGACGTCTTTCATCAGTTCAACCAGGGTTCCACCCATCCCAAAGGTGATCACCTTCCCAAAGGCCGGGTCGGTCTTCCCTCCCAGGATGAGTTCGAGCCCTGGCTGTGCCATCTCCTCGACGATGACGCCCTTGACCTCGGCATCAGGATCATATTCTTTCGCAGAGTCCACGATCTGCGTAAATGCCTTCTTTGCCTCGGCAGCCCCTGAGATCCCCACAATCACACCGCCAGCATCGCTTTTGTGGACGATCTGGGGGGATATTACCTTCATGACGACCGGAAAGCCGATGGCTGACGCCGCTTTCGCGGCCGCATCGGCGTTCGTAATAATCTCGAAGCCAGGGGTCGGTACACCATATTCCCGAAGGAGATCGTACCCCTCTGCCTCACTCAGCATTCTCTTTGCCATGGATATTTCCTCTCAGATACTGGGAACGAACTGACCCGAAGCAGCCATCTGCGCCATCTTGACGGCCAGGATCAGGGAACAGCGCTCTCAAATGTGACAACATTCGGTATATGCACTGATTTGAAATATGTATTGGATTGATACCATAGTGGTTTACCCCAGTCTTTAAGTTCTTTTTGAATTTGTTGAAGCCCCTGTCGACAATCGCCGATGATCTTTGCCTAATCCTTACTCTCCGGTAATCTGAACGGACAGGATAGAAGAGATATTCAACCATATTCGCCTAGAAATGGCGAATCTATCTGCCTGCGCGATCCATCATGTACGATCATGAGAGTTTATCTACCCATCGCATATCGTCGAAATTTAACTTTGGATTCTAAAATGGAGTGAGAATAAAGCGTACCACAAAATATATATCTAATGTTCACTATCGATCATGTAGATTTATCAATGGAAGATCCCGCACAGGTATTTTTCATGATAATCTGAGGTGCCCCATGACAGAGCAAGACTTTGCTGTGCCTCTCGAGGCCCCAAAGTACTACCGGCCTGACCCTTCCTACCAGGAACAGTCGTGGGTCGGAGACTACCAGACAGCATACCAGGAATTCATCGCCGATCCCGAGGCCTTCTGGAAGGCACGCGCAGCCGAACTCGACTGGTTTGAGCCATTTGATACGGTAATGCAGTGGGACTTCCCGTACGCCAGGTGGTACCTGAACGGGAAACTGAACATCACCTACAATTGCCTAGACCGGCACGTGAAAAACGGTCGGGCAAACAAAGTCGCCCTCTTCTGGCGGGGAGAGAACAGCGAGGAGAAGGCCTACACCTACAGCCAACTCCTCAGGCAGGTCTGCAGACTGGCCAACGGTCTCAAGCGGATCGGCGTGAAGAAGGGCGACCGGGTCTGCATCTACATGCCAGTCATCCCAGAACAGATCATCGCCATGCTGGCCTGCGCCAGGATCGGTGCGGTCCATTCGGTCGTCTTCGGTGGGTTCGGAGTCAATGCCCTCAACCAGCGGATCAGGGACTCAGGCTCCAGGATCGTGATCACCGCAGACAGTTCGATGCGTCGCGGCAAGGCGATCCAGCTCAAGCCGATCGTGGAAGAGGCGGTGGTCAACGCACCCAGCATCGAGACGATCGTCGTGCTGCGCCGTGACGACCCTAAGGTCGAGCTCCACTCTGAGATTGAGATCGACTTTGAGGAGCTGATGGAAAACGAACCGCACACCTGCGAGGCTGAGGTGATGGACGCCGAAGATCCGCTCTTCCTCCTCTACACCAGCGGCACGACCGGGTCTCCCAAGGGGATCGTCCATACCTGCGGAGGCTACACTGTCGGCACCCAGTATACGACTAAATATGTTCTCGACGTCAAGGAGGACGACGTCTACTGGTGCACCGCCGATCCTGGCTGGATCACCGGCCATTCTTACGTGGTCTATGGCCCCCTCCTCAATGGGACGACGGTCTTCTTTACCGAAGCGACCCCTGACTACCCTGACCCAGGGATATGGTGGAAACTGATCCGTGACTATGGCGTCTCAGTCTTCTACACCGCTCCGACGGCGATCAGGATGTTCATGCGGGTGGGTGAGGAGTGGCCCTCGAAGTACGACCTTAGTTCACTACGGGTTCTTGCCTCAGTTGGCGAACCTCTCAACCCCGAGGCATTTGAGTGGTTCTACCACCATATCGGCGGCGCCCGGTGTCCGATCGTTGACACCTGGTGGCAGACTGAGACTGGGATGCACATGATCACCACGACTGTCGGCGAACCGATGCGCCCCGGGTTTGCCGGGCGGCCTATTCCTGGTGTCGTCGCCGACGTCGTCGATCAGGACGGCAACCCGGTTGAACCAGGGAACGGTGGCTACCTGGTGATCCAGCGGCCATGGCCCTCGATGTTGCGTGGGGTCTTCAATGACGACGAGCGCTACCGGAAGTACTGGACCACCATCGACCATGTCTACACCGCCACCGATCTTGCGGTGAAAGGGCATGACGGCAACATCATGGTCATCGGCCGAGCAGACGACCTAATCATCGTCTCAGGTCATAACATCGGCACGGCTGAGGTGGAGTCGGCCCTTGTCTCCCACGAGGCCGTCGCAGAGGCGGCGGCGATCGGCGTCCCTGACCCGGTGAAGGGCAACCAGATCAAGGCCTTCGTCATCCTCCGCGATGGGGAGGTTGCGAGCGAACGCCTCGTCTCCGACCTGCGCTACCATGTCAGGATGACAGTAGGTCCGATTGCCATGCCAAGCGAGGTTGAGTTTGTCGACTCGCTCCCAAAGACCAGGAGTGGCAAGATCATGCGCCGGGTGCTGAGGGCCCAGGAACTTGGGATGGATCTGGGGGACCTCTCGACCCTGGAAGAGTGACCGACCAACTCTTTATATACCTTTTTTACGTCAGTTATAAACATGCACGGTAGCCCAGAGGAATCCCTGAAAATAGAAAATATCGTTGCCTCTGCCAAAGTAAGCGACTCTCTTGACCTCCCAACGATATCATCACGCATCCCGGGTGCTGACTATGACAAAAAACGTTTCCCTGGCGTTGTCATCAGAATGAAAGATCCTAAGATCGCTGCGCTTGTCTTTGGATCTGGGAAAGTCGTCCTTACTGGTGCAAAAAGTGTGGACAACCTCAGTGAAGGTCTTGAGATCCTGGGAAACAAACTCCGCGATCTTGACATCGAGATCGACGAACATCTTACCTACACGATCCAGAATATCGTCACCTCCGCCGATCTCGGCAAACCGATCAACCTCAACAAGATCGCAATCGGGTTCAACCTTGACCGAATCGAGTACGAGCCAGAGCAGTTCCCTGGTCTTGTCTATCGCCTTGAAGAACCCAAGGTCGTTGTCCTCCTCTTCGGATCTGGGAAGTTGATCATCACTGGCGGCAAGCAGCCTGAGGACGCGCGCCTCGCGGTTAGAAAGATCATGACAGACCTCTCCAATCTTGGCCTCCTCTAGGCTATACCTTTTTTAATTATTGAGTCAATATATTTGAGAAGAGAACCCCCTTCAGCCATTGGGAACCTCATATCGACGAGCGGCCGTGAGGATCCAACTGTAAGGATCTCCTATTTTGAGAGATGATATTGTATCTAAGATTATCGTGTTTAATATATATCGAGCACCAATATTCATATAGTCCAGATACGAAACCTATTATTGGTCAACTGGGTGAACAATCATGAAAGCAGAAGAAGTCCTGTACTTTACCCCAAAAGAAGAAGAGTTCGCTACACTCCTTATTGACATCGGAATCAAACGCAATGTTGCAAAGGTGCTTGTATACCTTGCCAACACCGATGAAGCAACCTCCCGGGAGATCGAGCGTGGCACCGATCTCAGGCAACCTGAGGTCTCGATTGCGATGCGCTTTCTCAAGGAGAAGAAGTGGATCAACACCCGCGAGAGCAAGGCGGAAAGCAAGGGGCGCCCGGTAAAGATCTACTCGCTATCTAAGCCGATCAACGAGATCATCGACATTATCGAGAGAAATAAGAGAAAAGAGGTTGACAACCAACTGGCGCTCATTGAGAAGGCCAGGGGTCTGATCTCGTAAGAGTTCTGCACCCCTCGCTCTCACCAACTAAAACCCATATTTTTTCTGCAAATTCCGTAAATATCCCGCAGGTAAGGACGCCTGGCAGGGTGTTTAACTTTGTTTCGAGCCCTTCTGGATCGGTGATGGTTCCGAAGTCGCAGTCTAGGACAAAGTTTCCATTGTCAGTGATTACGGGGCCGTCTTTTTTCACGCCTTCTCGCAGCGTGGGTTTGCCTCCTAGGGCCTCGACCTGTTTTTCTACAAGGGCAAGGGCATAAGGGACGACCTCAAGGGGCACCGGGACATTGAGGTGCTCGGAGAGTTTTGAAGGGTCCACGACGGTGATGATACGCTTCGATGCCGCCGCCACGCACTTCTCACGTGTGTGCGCCGCGCCGCCGCCCTTGATGAGATGGAAGTCGGCGTCCACCTGGTCGGCACCGTCGATGGTGAGGTCGATCTCAGGGTAATCCACGAGGTCGGCCACCCTGATTCCGGCGGCACGCGCTCGCATCGCCGACTGATACGAGGTCGGCACCCCGACGATCGAAAGCCCTTCCTCCCTCACCCGTTCGCCGATCCTGAGGATCGCATAATGCGCCGTCGACCCGGTGCCGAGACCGACGATCATCCCGTCCTGCACCTCTTCAGCGGCGGCGATGCCCGCGATTTGTTTCACTTCGAGGTTGTCCTGTTTGCTCATTGAAAAAAAGTATGGAGGCCTGGACAGATAAGGGGTGCCGCCGGCAACCGAGCGTGCGCGGGGGACCACGCTCTGGAGAGGACGGATCGATGACTGACCAGAGATATGTGAATCTGGGCTCTGGAGAAACCCTCACTTGTCGTGGGGAGAATGCGTGTCATCCGCCTTCCCACCTCTTTGGCCGGGTTGGCCGGGGGCGATTGCCGCCCGGGCCCCCGGGTTCATGATGAGAATGGGAAGGCACCATCAATGACCATAAAGAGAGTGCTGCCGTCCTCGCCCTATCGTGTGGCAGGGGGTTTGGGGGGCGGCACGCCTCCCGACACAGAGCCCCATCTAGAGGATTTAGAGGATTTCTACAAAAGCCCAAAAAGAAGAAAAACCCGGCCCCAGGGCGACGCAGGGCCTTTCACTTCAGGAGGTCGTGGATGCTGGCCTCAGCACCTGCCGCCGTGCAGTCCAGGGTGATCGGGGTGACCGAGACATTCCCCTTCCTGATCGCATGGACATCGGTCCCTTCCTCCGCGTCCTCGACCAGCGGTCCATTGATCCAGTAATACGGCCTCCCGCGCGGGTCGAGGCGGCGCTCCACCCCGGTGTGGAAGAGCTTGCGGGCCAGATGGGTGACCTCGTAGCCTCCCTGCACCTTTGAGGGAATGTTCACATTGACGACATCGGTCTGGGCCGGGAACCCGCGTGCAAAGATCCGCTCGCAGACGTCCCGCACCACTGTCTTCGCCTCCTCAAAACTGCTCCCCACATGGCGCGGGTCGTCGAACTTGTCCCCCTGGTCCCAGACCTGGAGAGAGAAGGCGACCGAAGGCGTCCCCTGGTTCGATGCCTCCAGCGCCGCCCCGATCGTGCCCGAGGTCATGATCGACTCATAACTGAGGTTCTCGCCGATATTGACCCCGCTCACCACCAGGTCAGGTTTGAGGTCAAGGGCAAAGAGCCCGATGATCACCGAGTCGGTCGGTTTACCGCCGACCGCATAGGCCGTCACGCCGTCGACCGCGATCTTCGTCGCGCGGATCGGCTCGAAGATCGAGATCGAACGCCCGACCGCACTCTGCTGGGTGGCGGGTGCTACGACCGTCACGTCGGCGATCTCAGAGAGCGCCTCATATGCCGCCCAGATCCCATTGGAATATACACCATCGTCATTGGTGAGGAGAATCTTCCGGTCCATCGTTGGTTGAATGAGTGTACCCCCGTCCCAGATAGTCGTTTGCGATCAATATCTACATCTTCGGTCGGTGCCAATCCAGTAATGAATGAGGGCATTTCTTGCTGAATACACAGTCTTCCATGACCCTGACCTCGCGGTGGAAGGGCGGGCCATGCTGAAGATCCTCTCTGAGAGTTTTGCACGCTGTGGCTACGAGGTCGTCTCCCCGCGCGGTGGTGACCTGATGGCCGAGATCGAGGACCTCGCCCCGGACTGCGACGTCGGACTGGTCATCGCCCCCGACCACCTTCTCGCCCCCCTCACCAAGAAACTCGAAGACTGCACACGTAACATCGGATGTGGGTCGATGAACATCGCCCTCTGCGCCAACAAGAAGCGTTCGCTTGAGGTGCTCGCTGCGCACGGTATCCCGGTCCCTGCAGAGAAGACCGACGGGCTCAAGGTGGTCAAGCCGGTCCGTGGGTGCGACACCTACAATACCAGACTCACCGAGGCGGCCCCAGGCCCCGACGAGATCGGGCAGGAATATATCGAGGGCGAACCCATGTCGGTCAGCCTCATCGGGAGCCGGATCGTCGGCGAAGCCTGCCTCTACTTCTCAGGTGCAGAACCGCTCGTCCTCTCTCTCAACCGGCAGAAGATCTCCCTCGGCGAGGACGGCTACTTTGCCTACCATGGCGGCGAGACCCCCGTCGACCACCCCATGAAAGACGAGATCATCAAGACCGCCGTGAAAGCAGCGACGGTGCTTGGGTGCCAGGGATATGTAGGGGTCGACCTCATCGTCGGCGACCGCCCCTATGTGCTGGAAGTAAACCCCAGGATGACGACGAGCATGGTCGGGATCGCTGTCTGCATGGAGGAAGAGATCGCCTCCCTCCTCGTCGACGCTTCCTGCGGGAAGGTGCCGGCCAACGGGGTGCATCTCAAAGGAAGAGTGGAATTCGACCGTGAAGGACGGGTGACGCCCCTATGATCGGCATCGACATCGGCGGGGCAAACCTGAAAGTGGTGGACAGGGGCGGAGCCCACATCCACTACTGCCCCCTCTGGAAGGAGGCCCCGCTCGCCGACCTGCTCGCCCCCTATGCAAAAGACGGAGAGAACGCTGCAGTCGTGATGAGCGGCGAACTTGCCGACAGTTTCTCATCCAAAAACGAAGGCATCAAATTTATCGTGGACGCCGTGCAGGAGTCCTTCCCTGACGCCCTCTTCTACGGGACCGACGGGACCTTCCATGACGGCCCGGTGCCCGAACTCGCCGCTGCAAACTGGCTGGCCTCTGCAGACTATCTCCGCGGCCGTTATCCCAACGCCACCCTCCTCGACGTCGGGAGCACCACTGCGGACATCATCCCGCTCAACCGCTTCGACGACCTCTGTGGGCTTACCGACCTCCTTCGCCTTCAGCAGGGCTACCTGGTCTACACCGGGATGCTCAGGACAAATGTCGCCACCCTGGTCAGGGCCGTCGAGGTGGGAGGAGTCTTCACTCCGGTCTCGACCGAATACTTTGCGTGCAGCGGAGACGTCCACCTGGTCCTTGGCCAGATCAAACCAGAAGACTATACCGCAGCCACCCCTGACGGCGGCCCGGTCACGGTGGAAGCGGCAATGCGCCGGCTTTCCAGGGTCGTCTGCGCCGACCTCGAAGAGATCGGCGAAGAGGCGGCGCGGGGGATCGCCGTCCAGTGCTGGTCTGCCCAGGCCGGGATGATCGTCAGGGCGGTCAGCACCTGCATGGGGACGCAGGGGTGCACCCAGATCCTCTGCGGCGGGATCGGGTCGCCGGTCTTTGCCGAGATGCTCTCTGGCACCGACCTGAACCGTGAACTCAAAGGCATGGCCGACGCCCTGCCCGCGTATGCCGTCCTGGAGGTGGCAGAACGCGATCCGCTACGCTGAGCTTGCTCCTCCTCGCAGGCTCGCTCCTCGTTACGGCGGTCTGTTTCCTCTTAGAACTCCCGTTTTTCTTTCTCTTCCTCTTCATCCCGCTCATCCCCTTCCTCGGACGGAGACCCAGGCGGGTGAAGCGGTGCCCGGTCTGCGGCTGGGAAACCGCAGGCCCTGAGGACTTCTGCCCCTGGGACGGGAGTCCCCTTACTCCTGTCGATGGTAAGAGAGATGAGTGAAAGGAGAGATCCTGGCAGGCGGAGTCCCCAGAGTTCGATGGACGGGACAGGCTTAAGTTCGAGAGCAGCATAATTCCTGACCGACCCACGGTCGAGGACGATACCCATGGCGCCGAGTATCCGTGCCACCCGGCTGAAAGAGTACTCTCCAGCAAAGACTCGGCAGAGGTCGACGACCGGCGCCCCCACCCTGGTGTCAGGATAGAACGGGGCCGGGGCCGAACAGAGCGCCCCGCATTGAGTACAATAATATCTTTGCACCCAGACCGTGATCTCGGTGCGTCCTTTTGCGGTTTTGATCACTGCAAACCGCCGATTCTTCATGTCATGCCCCCGCACCTCCCCACCGCATTCCGGGCATCTGGAGAGGTCTGAGAATTCCACACCGTCAAGTGCTGAGAACGAGGTCGCGACAAGGTCGGCGAGCATGGGGGGCACAGGCACCTGCATGGGGTACACCTGCGCTCCCCCACATTTTTAATCTATCAGCACAGGTAGGTAAATCAAAACCCATGTGGGTTAACTATGTGTAGTTCCAAAATTGGGAGACACAAGGGCGTCCGTCCACCACTATTCACCAAATTTGATCGCGAGAAGGGGTAACCTTATATGCCGTCTCTGTGACATTTTTCTATCCGAGGTTTTTCAATGGACGTAAAGTATGTTCGAACGACATGCCCGTACTGCGGTACCGGGTGTTCCTTCAACCTCGTTGTCAAGGACGGAAAGGTCTGCGGCGTCCAGCCGTACCACCGTTCCCCTGTCAACGAGGGCAAGGTCTGCCCTAAGGGCACCTATGCATGGGAATTTGTGAACCGTGAGGACCGCCTCACCACGCCGCTCATCAAGAAGGACGGCAAGTTTGTTGAGGCAACCTGGGACGAGGCCTACGACCTCATCGCCCAGAAGTTCAAGTCCTTCAAGCCTGACGAGATGGCCTGTCTTTCATCGGCTCGTACTTCCAACGAGGAAAACTACGCGCTGATGAAGTTCGCCCGCGGTGTCCTCAAGACGCCCCACATCGACCACTGTGCCCGTCTCTGCCACGCGTCAACCGTCGCAGGGCTTGCCGCCTCCTTTGGCTCGGGTGCGATGACCAACTCGATTCTCGACATCGCCGAGTCTAACTGTCTCTTTATCCTGGGGTCCAACACCTTTGAGCAGCACCCGCTCATCGGCAGGAAGATCGCCCAGGCAAAGATGAACGGCGCAAAGATCATCTACGCCGACCCGCGCTACACCGCAACTGCAAAGCAGGCCGACCTGTACATGCAGTTCCGCTCTGGCTCTGACGTCGCCATCCTCAACGGCATGATGCAGTACATCATCCAGAACGGGTGGGAAGACAAGGAGTTCATCGAGAAGCGCACGAAGGACTACGAAAAGCTGAAAGAAGTCGTGATGAAGCCTGATTACACCTTCGAGAACGTCTCGAAGATCTCAGGCATCCCGGTCGAGCAGCTGAAGCAGGCGACCGAGTGGTTTGCCAAGTCCGAGGCTTCCGCCATCCTCTACTCGATGGGCATCACCCAGCACACCACCGGCGTGGACAATGTCAAGTCCGTCGCCAACATCCAGATGCTCACCGGCAACCTGGGCAAGCCAGGTTCAGGCGTGAACGCCCTCCGTGGCCAGAACAACGTGCAGGGCGCCTGCGACATGGGTGCACTCCCGGTCTCCTTCACCGGCTACCAGAAGGTCACCGACCCAGCCGCCTACAAGAAGTTCGTCGACGCATGGGGCTTCCCAGACGGCATCTGCGAGTCGAAGAACGGCTACGAGGTCACTGTCATGATGGACGTCCTCACCGACAACCCAGGTGAACTCAAGGCGATGTACATCATGGGCGAGAACCCGATGCTCTCCGACCCTGACCTCACTCACGTCGAGAAGGCACTCAAGAGCCTCGAGTTCCTGGTTGTGCAGGACATCTTCATGACCGAGACCGCCGCCCTCGCCGACGTCATCCTCCCGGCCACCTGCTACGCAGAGAAGACCGGCACCCAGACCTCGACCGAGCGGCGTGTCCAGATGTGGCACAAGGCCCAGGACGCACCAGGCGACGCCAAGCTCGACTGGCAGATCATCTCTGAGCTCGCTGCCAAGATGGGCTATGCCGACCAGTTCCCGTACCAGTCGGCTGAGGAGATCTTCAACGAGATCGCCGAGGTCACCCCGTCCTATCACGGGATGAACTACGAGAGGCTGGAGAAGCCTGAGGGGCTCCACTGGCCGTGCCCGTCCACCGAACACCCGGGAACCCCGATCCTCCACATCGGTAAGTTCTCGCACGCCGACGGACTCGGTGTCTTCCATGCCGTTGAGTACAAGCCGCCGGCGGAAGTTCCAGACGAGGAATATCCGCTCATTCTCACCACCGGCAGGTGTCTCTTCCACTGGCACACCGGCACCATGACCCGCCGCTCTGAGAGCCTCCACGCCGAGGTTCCGACCGGCTGGATCGAGATCAACCCAGAGGATGCCGAGAAGATCGGCGTCGTTGATGGTGAGATTGTCAAGGCGACCTCACGCCGTGGCAGTGTCAACGTGCCCGCAAAGGTCACGAAGGACATTATGAAGGGCGTCACCTTCATGCCGTTCCACTTCGCTGAGTGCGCAGCAAACGTCCTCACCAACAATGCCCTCGACCCGATCGCAAAGATTCCGGAGTTTAAGGCATGTGCGGTGAAGGTTGAGAAGATCCAGGAGGCCTGAAAATGTCAGCAAAAGGCGATATGTATTATGCATGGTCGACCGACGAGGACCTCCTTGCAAAGGGTGAGTGCGGCGGTGCGGTCTCTTCGCTCCTCAAGTACGCCCTTGAGAGCAAGATGGTCGACGCGGTCCTGGCCGTGAAGAAGGGTGCGGATATCTACGATGCAGTCCCGACCCTCATCACCAACCCAGAAGAGATCGCAGAGACTGCGGGGTCCCTCCACTGTGGGACGCTCCTGCTCTCCAAGCTCTTCAAGAAGTACCTCAACGGTGCAAACGACATGAAGATCGCGGTCACCGTCAAGGGCTGCGACGCAATGGGTATCTACGAACTTGCCAAGAGGAAGCAGATCAACCTCGACAATGTCGTGATGATCGGCCTCAACTGTGGTGGTACGGTCAGCCCGGTCACCGCTCGCAGGATGATCGCCGACAAGTTCGAGACCGACCCTGACACTGTCGTGAAAGAAGAGATCGACAAGGGTCAGTTCATCATCGAGACTGCCGACGGTGAGCACAAGGGCATCAAGATGGACGAGCTCGAAGAGGAAGGCTATGGCCGCAGGTCCAACTGCCGCCGGTGCAAGACCAAGGTTCCACGTCAGGCCGACCTTGCCTGCGGGAACTGGGGTGTCATCGGTGACAAGGCCGGCAAGGCCACCTTCATCGAGGTCTGCTCTGAGAAGGGCGCAAAGATCCTCGACGAGGCCGTCAAGGCAGGCAAGCTCGCCACCGAGGCTCCGAACCCGAAGGGTATCGAGATCCGCGGTAAGGTCGAGAACGCCATGCTCAAGCTCGGGGACTCCTGGCGTGCAAAGGACTTCGCCGCGCTCGGTGAAGGCAGCGACCGCCTGAAGAAGATCATCGAGGAGACTTCCCGGTGTATCAAGTGCTACCAGTGCATCGAAAACTGTCCGATCTGCTACTGTGTCGAGTGCTCCACCAAGAAGCCGTACCTGGTCAAGCCAGGTGAGGTCCCGCCGAACTTCATGTTCCACCTCATCAGGTTTGCCCACATCTCTGACTCCTGTGTCAACTGTGGTCAGTGCGAGGAACTCTGTGCCATGGACATCCCGAACTCGCTGTTCATGCACGCCCTCCAGGTCGACCTCCAGGAGATGTTCGGGTTTGTGCCGGGTGTCGACATGACCCTCCCGCTCCTTGCGCTTGTCGAGGAGAACGAGGAGAGGGACCGGCTCGCCGCCACTGGCAGCGACCAGATCTTCAACATCTTCCAGAAGGAATAAATCTTTTAATCTTTTTTTCTTTGAGTTCTCGGATTTGTAGAGAACGTTCTCTTTTGTCATCTCAACTTCGATTCCTTGCATCAGGATGTGATGAAGGACGACATTGTGCGTTCCTGCTCCTTTCTTCATCCCGAAGAATGAGCGTGAGCGATAACGAACTTGGAAACATAAGCGATCGGAGATTTTCAGGGGAGAAAAAATATGGAGGTCATCCCCAAACTCTCCGACCCTCCTCCTCACCGATTGAGAGCGATAGGTGGCAATGAAGAGATCCCAGTTTTTTCATCGCGCACCCATGTATTCGTCAGCTCCCCCCTCACTCACGCCGGGGGCTCTGCCCCCGGACCCCAAGGATGGCGATGGGGACGGGGGGAAGATAGAGTTAAGATCATGAAGACAGTACGCAATCCTTCACCACTCTTCATCAGCGGGGGGGTCCGGGGGGCGGCCAAGCCTCCCGGTCGAGGAGAGCGTTTCAAATTTCTGGAAGGAAGCACTTCAGTTCGAGGAGAACTTCGACCCTAGAGAGTTTTGGGATATGCTAATGGAATATTTTTTCGTGTACGGAAAATGCAGAGCATTTTTCCGACGACGACCGAAGGGAATTGGAATCGAGACGACGACGATCTTCGAGAGACTCCGATGTGAGGGTGAGGGGAGGCACGCCGATCAGAGGGGATGAACCAAAGAGAAGGGAGAAGAGGGAAAGATAACTCTGTAGAACCCCTCGCCTCTTGTGTGGGGGAGACGTGTGTCTCCCGCCTTCCTACCCCTTTGGCCGGGGGCGAGTGCCGCCCGGACCCCTGGGATCACGATAGGGTCGGTAGGGTCGGGAAGGCAGAATAGATGGGGCCATAAAGAGAGTGCTGCCGTCCTCGACCTCTCGTGTGGCGGGGGGTTCGGGGGGCGGCACGCCCCCCGACAGAGAGCCTAGTCTAGAGGGTTTACCATGAAGTCATCCCAAAACTTTCCTGCCCTTCTCTTTGCCTATGAGAGCGACGGATGATAATGAAGAGATCCTTGTGTTTTCATCGGGCACAAATGCATTCGTCGCCTTCCCCCATGCTCGAGCCGGGGGCTCTGCCCCCGGACCCCCAGGATGAAGATAGGGCCGGGAAGGCAGAGCGGTGATCGTGAAGATGGTTACCTCGAACCGAAGTGCTTCTGCTTCCTTCCAGGAATTCTACACTCTCTTCTCCATCGAGGGAAGTCCCGACCCCTAACCCCCCCTGATGAAGATTGGCGGAGGATCGCAGATGTTTATCCCAAGACAGTTTTGGGATATGCTCCATGAAAATGATCCTGATGATTATTTCTTCAGGTTTGCATGAGAGTTTGAACTTGTCATATCACGTTGAAGCCGAGTAGAATTGAGCATGAACTTTGGGCTCAAGTACAGGATCAAAATATCATGTCAGAACTGGATCAATTCCTGACCCTCATCCTTCCGTTCGAGGAGCGAATCGAAGTCGAGCGTCATGCCGCCCCTCGGCTCTCTTCGTCGTGGGGGTGGGTTAGGGGGGGGTTTCCCCCCGGCACGAGATTGCAGGAAAAATTTGACGATTCGGGGCCGCCGATCCATCAGAAGAATTTTCTATCCTCTACGTATCGGCCCTCTCACGCCCATTTTTTTCTGAGCTTCGCTTCCCTCGCACGAGACATTCTCCTCAGGTGCACCCATCCCTGGCTGTGGGTTTTCGATCGACTGCAGGAGGTAGATTGCCCGTTGCATCCGGCCATCTGCACCAGTCAACCCCTCGGTCTTGCTGAGGAGGAGCCCGCTCTCCTTGTCCACGATGAACCGTACGTCGAAGGTGTTCCCTATCGATGCATAGTAATATGCCTGGGCGTCCCACACCTCTCCGGCGGCTTCCATCGGCCCTTCCGCGACAAGATTCTCCTCACTGAAGGCGATGCCGTCGAGATCAACCCAGAAAAGGCCCATGCCTGGATCTCCAGGCTGGTACGACCACTCACCCTCCACCATGGTGCTGCCGTCAAAGGCGCTGATCACGGTTGCGTCTCCATAATACCCGGTCTCGTCCCACCCGGTGACCCTGTCGATCCAGAAGCCGTACACTCCAGTCCCCTCATAGTGCACCCACCTCTCAAGGGGATCGTCAGAGTCGATTGCATAGTACGGCGTCAATGCGGCCTCATAGGTGACGGTCGTGCCAGGCCCCACCCATGCCGGCGGTGACATGGCAGAGACTCCGACGACCATCAGCCCGGCCAGGCATACAATCAGGTACGTCATCGATACTCTCATGTGGTCTCACCCCAGCGGGACTCTGACGCGCTCCTGACATATCAGCGTGTGGGAGGCGAGGCAGGATAAAGACAATATGGAATGATAACAGGGGCCGTAACGACCTCAGATCACCTGATTCGATTCTTCATCTCACGCCAGGCAAGATACCTCAGTATATGGATCTTCTCTCTTCTGTCAGGCAACGCTGAGAGCCTGAGTTTCAAATAGGATCGAATCGATCGATCTTTTCTCAGGAGATCGGGCCAGATCGCCATCTCTTTCTCAGACGGCGTCGGCCACTGATCAAAGTCGTTGAATCCTTTAGGGAGAGTGAGGCCTGTCCAGACCTCTGCCATAGTAAGGGCGACCTCGACGGCATTCCGTGCCCCCCATCCATGACACGCCTCCCTCACTGCCGTCCAGTCCTCAGGACCCCTGAGACGATCGGCAAGGAGGGCAATGTCATGGACCCAGGTGAGACGTATGTCTCTTGTGTGACCATAGATCATATGCGATGCCATATGCAGGAAGGCATCTCTGGGGCCCAGTGTCTCAAATGAGAATTGATCGGTGTGGACGGTGACAGCCTGTGAGAAGAGTTCTTCAGGCGGGATAGCGAGGGTGAACCCAAGTGACGGCGTGCATCGCCAGTGGAGATCGACCGCGACGCGCCCCTGATCAATTTTTTTCGGGTAAAATGTCTCTTCATGATAATAGTTCTTTGAGACTGCAAATTTTTTCTCATCACACTGATACCCAAGAGCAGTGAGAAGGTCTTCAGTCTCTTCCACCAGATCAGGGCAGACCAGCACATCGAGATCGCTCCCGTCCCGCATTGCGGGATCAGGGTAGATCGATCTGGCGAAGGCAGGGCCTTTCAGGATCAATATTCTGGTCCCCTGCTCCTCTGCTGCAGCGAGGAGTTCGTTGAGTTGATGGTCCATCTGGACCGAGCGGCCCTTGCTGATGAGATATTCGCGGCGCATGGCCTCCATGATCTCAGGGGGAGGGAGGTGCGCCTGGTCCCATGACCTGAGATATCCATACAGGATCGGAGTAACCCAGTGTGGGTATAGGCTTTGGAGAAGGGCTCGCCATACTTCTGGACTGCATTCTGGTGGATTCGTCTCTTCATTCCGCAGAATCGAAGAGAGATAGAGGAGAAGTGCGTCCGGGACCGAGAGAAGATCGTTTCTCGGCACTCCGCAGAGACAGTATGTGCGGTGAAGATCTCTGATCGCCGATGTTGAGTCCGAGATACCGGCACGGTCACTCATGCTTCTCCTCTGAGTGTGGTCCAGGGAGTGCTTCTTCATTTACGATAATCCCAAACGGCCGCTTGATCCGCCAGCGCCTCTCACCGGCCGGGAGGTGTCCGATCGATCGCCCGCCAAGGAGGAGACGCAACTCTGTGCCGTGGGTTCGTCTGAAGGCGACGACCCGAAGGAAAGGAATTTCGACCGGGCATCTCCTGGGAAGGGCGTCGCAGGGACGGCGCAGCACAGCCGCCGCGATATGCACCGCCCGGCGGCGCATCTGGATAGCGGCGGCGCGGGATCGTCCTCTGTATCCCCCCCTTATCGCTATAAGTCTCCCATTCCGTCTTGCGTAGAGAGCCAGACCGAGAACCGCATCTGGGGAGACGAGATACGGGTCTTCAAGGCTGTTGTTATCTCCTCGAGTCTTTATTCCTGCAGAAGTGACAGCAATGACCCGGTGGATGACGATATGGCCGATTTCAGGATGCTGGAAAACTATCACGTCCCCTTTCCGCACCCTGCTCCTCTCACCTGCGGGGCGACAATACAGGAGGTCTAGAGGCTTCAAGGTGGGGTACATGCTCGGTCCCACGTAGGTGATGAGATCGATCTGGTTAGAGATCATATCGGTGGACCTCCGTCACGTTCGCCCTAAGTGCACCATTTTTACGGACCGCATCACTTAGATGAGATCCCTTCTTGCTCAGCGCGGCTGCTGTTTTCCTGGGCGATCAGGCGCGGGAACTCCGAAGAAACAGCCTACCATACAGACTCGTGGTGTTCAGACTGCAGGCCCTTCAGAACATGTAGAATTCGCCTCTCCACCGCTTGTACAGTGCCCAGATGCATAACATCCGTTTTGGCAATTGCCTGTGGCGGGACAACTCCCGTCCTGACAAAGCCCGTGTCCGACACGCACCTGTTCGCTGAGATCTATCATTCTGGGCGCTTCATAATCTCTGGTGTCTGCCATGTAGCCACCAGGATTGCGTTATAATATTGGCGTATATATATACATTCGTTCGATTGTAACCCTGCCGATCGGTCCTGAACATCAGCCTCAATTCCCATGATGATCCCACCGCAATGAGGATTGATTAACACAGAAGAGCGACGGAGTCACCCACTGTCCTCATGGTTTCTAGATTCGGCTCTGTAGAAACCCTCACCCTTTATGGGTGCATGTGTGACTCAACCACCTTCCCTCATGAATCTCGCCGGGGGCTCTGCCCCCGGACCCCTGGGATGAAGATTGAGCCGGGAAGGCATATTCAAACTCCCTGAAGAGGGATTGTCGTCCACGACCTATCGTGACACGGGGGGTCCGGGTGGCACTCGCCCCCTGGTGGAGGATAGGGTTTAGAAATTCAGAAACGAAAAAATTCAGTTCAAGATCATTTTCAACCACAGTGAGTTTTGGGATATGTCCATAATTAATGAAGGTCTCTACAATGTCGCGATATCGGTTCTGTAGTCGCGATATCGGTTCTGTAGTCGCGATATCGGTTCTGTAGTCGCGATATCGGTTCTGTAGTCGCGATATCGGTTCTGTAGTCGCGATATCGGTTCTGTAGAAAACCTCATCTCTTCTTAGTTTAAGTATGATTCAGCCGCCTTCCCCTATGCTCGTGCTGTGGGGCTCTGCCCCCGAACCCCTGGGATGAAGATAGAGACGGGGAGGCACAATCGAGAGACTTGAAGAGAGACAGGCCGTCCTTCCCCCTATCACTCGCGCGGGGGTTCGGGGGGGGCGCGGCACGCACCCTGCTAGAGTGACCCATCAAAAGGGTTTCTACAAAGCCGCGATATCAGATTTTTATTGCATATGATCCCAGGATTCATGCTGAATTCTACGTAGCAGTATCGTAGATCTTTCATTGGTCTGCAGTCAGTATCAGGTGTGTGTCTACCGCGTCATCTCATCGCTCATCTGCAAGTGATCCTTCTATCGCCTCCCAGAAACGCCCAGAAATGGTCGCTCTGAGACGGAACGCCGGGAGCGCAGAGGCGAGGGTACAGGCATTTTCTAAAAATCGCCTCTTCAATACTATGACATCTGCTGGATCGAGACGGTTCAGATACGGTGTCATGATCTGGACCGAGGAACGAAAGATTGCAGCGGTGGCCTCCCCATTTCCGACTTCAGTCACTCTGTCTCGATCGCCCTGTTCGAGGAGATAAACGGCCTGTAGCGGGAGGTGGCGGCAGACGTCCCAGGTCAGATCGGTGCGTCCTCGCATCGTGACCTCGCTCCAGGTGGGGAGAGGATGGAGACGAAACGCCCCATCGCTGTCCCTAACGATGAGGGCCATATCGTCACAGAGAGGTTCCCACGGTGATGGAACCCGTGCCGCACAGGTCGATTTCCCGGTCCCACTGGGTGCCAGGAGCGCCACCGCTCCGCCGTCCCCGGCGTCCCGTGCGAGAGCGGCAGTGTGAAGGGGGAGGGCGGTCGGCACATGGAGATCAGTGCATAAAACCGAGAGAGCCTCGTGCATCATGATATATGGTATGAAGCGTTTCTCCTCCCAGGTCCAGGAGGATTCCAGGATCATGTCGGGGGATTTTGGGTGGCACCAGACCCGAAAGAACCTGAGAGGATGGCACTCCCACCCCGCAAATAGACGAGGAGAAACGCCCCCTCTGCTCATATAATAAATTACAGGACCATTCCCCACACAACCTGGTGCGAGCCTCAGGATCGCGGCGAAACGGCTAAGCCATTCGGTCATTCCCTCATCTGCACAGAGTACCCGCCTCTGTCCATCGCCGAGAGTGAGCAGGTATCCTCTGTCCTCTCCCCATTCCACCCCGGGACTCTTCCATGGATCCTCAGATATAGATTTCATCGCCTGAAGCACATTTTTCTACAAAATAAGCAATCTTCTCCATCTCCAAAGATCCTTTTCGCCGTGTAACCCATGTTACACACCAATCTGGTTGAGATATCAGATCCTTGATCTCAGTTCGAGCGATCGCGATGTATTGATATCACACCCTGCCAGAACCTCTGGTCGAGCCTCATTATATCGATATAAATATGTTTGCACCTCAGCGGCACTCCAATTCCTTTTACATAGAACATATCCCTAAACTCACAGGGGTTGAAAATCATCTTGAACTGAATTTTTTCGTTTCTGAATTTCTGGCCCTGTAGAAATCCTCTGGATCTCTCTCTCTGTCGGGGGGCTTGCCGCCCCCCGAACCCCCCGCCACACGATTGGTCGTGGACGGCAGCACTCTCGTCACAGTTGCCCATGATGCCTTCCCGACCCTATCTTCATCCCGGGGGTCCGGGGGCAGCGCCCCCGGGCACGGTGAGGTGAAGTTGGAAGGCATGAAGGCATGATTGGGCAACGAAGAGAGAGGATTTCTCCACCACATTCAGTGCCCTCTTCTGAGGAGGGGGAGGGCTGGAGAGTTTTGGAATGACCTCATATTTTGCCGCAGCCAAAGCTAGGGCGACTGCCAGATGTTCTTGATAGACAGGGTGCGGTCACATCATCCATACCTCTGGACCAAGGATATCGTCAGGACAGAGAGAGGTTTTGATGTGTATCCAGGATCAGCAGAACACCAGGAACACAATTATATAGGACTGTTCGGATCTCTCGGGCAATGAGCAAAACAATTAAATATCACGTACGGAACCCGGACATCGTTTTCAGGGAGGAGTTCGACGACTGGGCAATCCTTTTCGATCCCGACACTGGAAATGTCTTTGGCCTCAACCCAACAGGTGCCCTTGCCTGGAAGATGCTGGACGGCACTACCTCAGTCAAGGAGATCGCAGAGGCGATGATGCGATTGTTTTCCAACGTCCCAGAAGAGGCGCCGGCTGAGATTATGCAATTCATCGATGAACTTGTGGAACGAGGTTATGTGGGGCAGGACGTGACCACTCCATGACCCCTCCCAAATCTCAAGTCATGCGCTCGCCGAGGACAGTCGACCTTGCAGTTACGAACCGCTGCAACCTTCGGTGTACCTACTGTAGCCACTTTTCGAGTGCATCCGAAGCAGAGCGCGACCTCCCGATCGACGAGTGGCTGCATTTCTTTGAGGAACTGAACCGCTGCGCGGTGATGAACGTCACTCTCCAGGGTGGCGAGCCCTTCTGTCGGCCCGACCTCCCTGAACTCATCGACGGGATCGTAGAAAATAGAATGCGGTTCTCGATTCTTTCCAACGGGACGCTGATCACCGATGATGCGGCTGCACATCTCGCCGGGACTGGGCGGTGCACCTCGGTGCAGGTCTCCATCGACGGCCCTACTCCTAGGGTTCATGACTCCTTTCGGGGAACAGGGACATTTGATCAGGCAGTAAATGGGATAGGGCATCTCAGGGATCATGAAATACCCGTAGCGGTCAGGGTGACGATCCACCGCCAGAACGTCGACCACCTCGACGAGATCGCAAGGTTCCTCCTTGAAGACCTTGGGCTTCCATCTTTCTCCACCAACGCAGCGTCCCATTTCGGCCTCTGCCGGGAACACACTGAAGCGGTGCAACTCACTGTCGCCGATCGGACCCAGGCCATGGAGACGTTGGTACGACTGAAACAGGAGTATGGGAACCGGATCTCGGCTACTGCTGGCCCTCTTGCAGAGGCGGAGCGGTGGGCGGAGATGGAGCGTGCCCGTCTAGAGGGAATGGACAGACTGCCCGGCGGTGGCTCTCTCACCGGTTGCGGCTGCACGACGAGCAAGATCGCGGTGCGGGCCGACGGGGTGATCGTCCCCTGCATCCTGATCAGCCACATCGAACTCGGACAGATCGGCAGAACCGCCCTCCAGGACATTTGGACCTATCATCCGGACCTGAACAAGCTGAGGAGAAGGCAAGAGATCCCGCTGGAACAATTTGCCTTCTGCCGTGGATGTGACTACATAAAATTCTGTACCGGCAACTGTCCTGCCCTTGCGTATACGACCCTCGGTGACGTCTACCACCCGAGCCCTGACGCATGTCTGAGAAGATTTATTGCGGCCGGGGGACGGCTGCCCGAGGTGATCCTGTGAGCACTGACAGTGAGACGCGGAGATATCCCCTATACCAGCTCTACTTCTACCTCACCGACGAGTGCAACCTCGCATGTCGTCACTGCTGGATCGCACCCAAGTATCAGAACGCCACTAAGGCCACATCGTTCCTCCCCATTGATCTCTTTGTCTCCATTATTAGAGAGGCGCAACCGCTTGGGCTCATGACGGTGAAACTTACGGGGGGAGAGCCTCTGCTCCATCCACAATTCGCAGAAATGGTGGATATTGTCAAGAGAGAGGGATTAAAACTTGTATTAGAGACCAACGGGACCCTGATGGCCTCAGAGATCGCAGAGGCGATCGCCTCATGCAAGAATACCTTTGTCTCAGTAAGCCTCGACGGTACCGATGCAACGACCCATGAGTGGGTCAGGGGCGTTCCCGGGAGTTATGATACGGCATGTGCAGGAGTCAGGCATCTCGCTGATGCCGGGCTCAGACCTCAGGTGATCATGACGGTCATGCGGCGGAACAGAGATCAGATCGGGGAGATGGTCAGGCTCGCGGAGTGGCTCGGCGCCGGGTCGGTGAAGTTCAACCTCCTGCAACCCACCTCGCGAGGCAAACAGATGCACCACAGTGGCGAGGCCCTGGAAATCAGAGAACTCATCGCCCTTGGGCAATGGGTCGAACGGGATCTTGCCCCTACCACGACCCTCAATCTGATCTATGATCACCCCCCCGCCTTCCGTCCGTTGAGCAGGATGTTTGGGGACCATGGGGACGGTTGCAGCGTCTGTGGGATCTTCAGCATTCTCGGTGTGCTCTCAGACGGTTCTTACGCCCTCTGCGGGATCGGGGAGAGCCTTTCAGAAATGATCTTCGGGCATGCCAGAACCGACCGACTCGTCGATATCTGGGAACACACTCCCATGCTTGGGGAGATCAGGGGAGGTTTGCCTGAGAAACTGGAGGGGGTGTGCGGGCGATGTCTGATGAAAGGGCGGTGCCTCGGGAGCTGTCTTGCGCAGAACTATTATCGGAGTGGCGACCTCTGGGAACCGTACTGGTTCTGCGAGGAGGCTGAGCGGGCCGGGATCTTTCCAGAGACCAGGAAGGTGGGGAGGGGTGCAGGTGCGGAGGAGCACCTGGGCACGCTGGTCTCTGAGCCTCCCTCCTGAGATCTCGTCGGATAGAGGCCATGGGACAGAAGGGTGCTGCGAAGATCAGGGCCGGCATCGCATTTGTCAGGGAGATCTTTACTCCTGCACGAGAGACTGACAGCAAAGTCCGGACCCAGGACATTCTCTTTTTTTCCCGATACCTGAGACCAGTCTGGAAGATCGGCGTCATCAGTCTTGGTCTCACTCTCCTTCTTGTCGGGTTGAGAGCGCTCGTGCCCCTCTCAGGTAAGATATTTCTTGACTATGTGGTGCCTGGTGCCACTGGATCTTCGCCAGTGACTGCCCCAACTTCTTCACTCCTGGACACCTCGCTCAGTGCGATCTGTTCCTCTCTCCCGGCCCTTGTCATGGCGATATGTATCCTCGGTGCCGCCATCGGGCTGCTCGGGCTGGTTCAGTCATACCTCCTGGTAAGGTTCAGGGAGGAGTACACCTTTCATCTCCAGACCGACCTCTTCGAGCACGTGCTCCGTTTTCCTCTCTCGTACTTCAAGGCCGGTCAGACCGGATACCTGATGTCACGCATCTCAGGAGATGTCGGGATCATGCAGTATCTCTTCTCCCAGTATCTCCCCCAGATCTTTTCCAGCCTCTTTTATGTCGCCTTCTCTGTGGTCATACTCTATGCTCTCAGCGCTAAACTGACTCTTATCCTGATCATCTTCACGCCTCTCTTTCTCCTGGTCAATCTGATATTTATCAGCAGGATACGTGCCATCACCTACCTGGAACGAGAGAGAGGAGCCTATGTCTCCAGGGACCTCCAGGAGATCCTCTCTGGCATCGAGACAGTCAAGACCCATGCTGCAGAAGCGCGGGAGGTCGGACGTGTGGTGAATTCGTTGAGGGGCGTGATCCAGACAAGGGTCAAAAGTTCGATGCTCAACTCTTTTTCCAGCCAGTTTCTCCTGGGCACCCAGTTTATGATGCTGCTCGCTGTCATCTGGATCGGCGGGCAGGACGTCCTCGTCGGGGTGATGACGGTCGGGGACTTTGTTGCATATGTTGCATATATTGTGACGTTTTCAACCGCCTCCAGCACCTTCTTCTCTCTCCCGGTTATCATCCAGCCTGTCTTCACCTCGGTCGAACGGCTCCAGGAATTGTTCAGGACTGAGACCGAGTCAGGTCAGAGCGGCGAGATCATTCCAGATTCTATAGAAGGAAAGATCGAGTTTCAGGACGTCTCGTTCTCATATGTAGATGAGACACCGGTCCTGCATGGGGTCAATCTCAGCGTCGGGCCAGGCGAGGTCGTCGCACTCATCGGGCGGACTGGGGCCGGGAAGACGACGCTGATCAATTTGCTCCTGAAATTTTTCACCCCGCAGTCGGGTATGATCACCCTTGACGGCTACGATCTTGCCGACCTCGATTCTGGATGGGTACGCCGTCAGGTCTCAGTCGTCTCGCAGGACCTCTTCCTCTTCCATACCTCCATCGAAGAGAATATCAGGTACGGAAGGCCCGAGGCAGGAAGAGATGAGGTGATCGAGGCTGCCCGGAAGGCGCAGGTCCATGCCGAGATCCTGGCGGTCTCTCAGGGCTACGAGCCGGTCGTCGGGGAACGGGGGACGCAC
>JAQVHG010000092.1 GCA_028696365.1 Methanofollis sp. | reverse complement strand
CTTTCTTTTCTCTTTAAGTCTGGAGAATTGGTGAAGACCTTGTTCTCTCGCCGCCCGGACCCCCGGGATCAAGATAGGCACGGGAAGGCAGAGGCTCGATTATTCAGGAGATATATCTGCAATCTGCGTATCAGTCCTTGAAGGTGTTTGATGAACTCAAACCATTATGGAAAGGGCTCTGTGGAAACCCCCAGGATAGATCTCTCTGGCGAGGAACGTGCCGCCCCCCGATCCCCCCGCCACACGATAGGTCGAGGTCGGCAGCACCCTCATCATGGTCATCGATTCTGCCTTCCTGGCTCTATCGTGGTCCCAAGGGTCCGGGCGGCAATCGCCCCAGGCCGAGAGGTGGGAAGGCGGGTGACACACCTCTCCCCCACGCAAGAGGTGAGGGTCTCTACAGAGCCTGAAACAGACCAATCACGCCGCGCCGCTGTCTTCCCGTTCAAGCACAATGGTAAAGGTGCTCCCTTTGCCCAGCACACTCTCCACCTCGATCCACCCCCCGTTCTGACGGGCATACCGTTCGGCGATCGGCAGGCCAAGTCCCATCCGTCCATACCGGCGGCTCAACGTCTCACTGTCGCCAAGTGAGAATGGTTCAAAGATCGTCTTCAGTTTGGCAGGGTCGATCCCAGGACCATTGTCCCTCACCTTCACCCACTGCCGCCGTCCCTCCTCACCGCAGGAGATCTCAACAACCCTTGGGTCTTTGCTGTATTCAACCGCATTGGAGACAATACTCTCTAGGACAAGATAGAACTGTTCCTTATCTACCTGAACCACCATACCCGCAGGGACCGAGACCTCGCATCTGGCCCTCCTAGTGAAGCCATGGCTCTTGAGCACTTCCTCGATCAGCGCAGCAAGGTCTACCTCAGTGGGCCTGCTCTTCATCTTCCCATTGTCCAGAAAACTGAGTTCAAGCATCCGGTTTACGATACGCCGTTCCCTATCAACATTCTCAAGGCAGACCCTGAGCATCTGTGACGCCTCGTCACTGATCCCATAATGGGTGCGGCCGTCATAGAGAAGGCCAAGATAGCCGAGGACCGGTTGGAGCGGTGTCCTGAGTTCATGGGCCGCCGTGGTGGTAAAGTCCTGCCATCTGGCCGCCTCCGCTCTGACCTTCTGTTCCATCTCCTGATACGAACGAAGAGAGAGGAGGTCAAGGACAGAACACCGATACTCCCTGCCTTCCCTGACACAGGTGAGGAGGACTGGCACCTGTTCCCCTGCATGCCCCCTGAGGACGATCTCACAAGGGGATCCTTCCATCATCCCGCTGCGGATCTGATCTGCCTGACAAGGCTCTGGGCTTCTCCTGGATCGACGCAGATCGATGCCAGCGGGACAGTATTTTCAAGGGAATGACCTGGAAGTCCCAGACGGGCAGCAAGGTCATGGCTGATCCCCCTGACCTCAAAAGATTTAGGGTCAAGCGAGAAGAAGAGAGACGAGTCGCAGAGCGCACCCGCGTGATATGACTGTTCTGGGGAGAAGAGGATGACAGCCGTCATCCCCCAGAGGTAGAGGAGAGTGAAGAGGAAGAGAAGAACCGGGTCTATAGAATATCCGCTGATGGCCAGGAAGAGGGTGACGACAACATATCCAAGGGAAAGAGCCGCTGCGGTCCAGATCGACCGGTTGGAATACCAGACCGCCACTATGACAAGGGGTATGTAATAGAGAGATGACTGCTTTACCTCCACACTGTAGAAGACTGAATAAAAGACCGTAAGGATCAGTAGAGCCAATAAAAACCCAATTACACCCATTATGCGGATATCAGATTGCCAGTGGTTAAAAGAGACATCTGATACGTTTGAACCCCTTGAATACATTGTACAACTGAGATGTAAACGGGATCGTTATTTATGCCCTTTCATTTTTTTCCGAGTAAGCACACGAATAAGTAATTCTCCGTCAAACCTGAGGACATGCGTCCATATATCTTTGTCAACCTCGCGATGAGCGCGGATGGCAAGATCTCGACACGGGAACGGCGGCAGGTAAAGATCTCTGGCGCAGATGATTTTAAACGGGTGGATAATATAAAGGCCGGCGCTGATGGGATCATGGTCGGTATTGGCACGGTCATGGCCGACGATCCGTCGCTCACCGTCAAATCATCTGAGCTGAAGGCCACGCGCAGGGCGCGAGGGGAGGACGAGCATCCTCTCAGGGTCATCGTCGACTCGATGGCCAGGACACCTTTAGACGCTGACATCCTCTGCAAAGGGGAAGGGCGACGGGTCGTCGCGGTCTCGGCGACAGCACCAGCCAAACGAGTCGAAGCCCTGCGAGAGAAGGCCGAGGTCGTCGTCGTTGGTGATGAGGGGATCGACCTCGCCCGTCTGATGCACGAACTGGCTGTTCGGGGCGTGACGCGGTTGATGGTCGAGGGCGGGGGGACGCTGATCTGGGGACTTTTCCAGGCAGGTCTGGTGGACGAGATGATCACCTATGTGGGCTCAGTCATCATCGGCGGAGAGGACGCCCCCACCCCGGTCGACGGCAAAGGGTTTGTGAGTGAGACTGAGTTCCCGCACCTTGAACTTACCTCAGTTGACCGTGTCGACGACGGCGTGTTGCTACACTGGCGTGTCAAAAAAGAAACTCAGTAAGACAGAGTAGTGCAGTCAGGCATGCGCCGTACGCATCCCCAAAATAGACTGCACGGTCGTCCTGGAGGGCGGCGAGGTATGAAGATTCACCTGGCATGAAGGGCGCGCCGAACAGACGGGCCTTTCGCCATAGTGACTTGAACCCCTCTCTCACCCCTATCTTTTACGGGGTGCGAGCGGAGTGAACATGAGATAATATTGGCTTTGTAGAGATCCTCTCGATGAATCTCTCTGTCGGGGGGCTTGCCGCCCCCCGGGCCCCCCGCGACACGATAAGTCGAGGACGGCATCCCCTTCGTCATAGTTATCTATTCTGCCTTCCTGTCTCTATCTTGCTCCCGGGGGTCCGGGGGCAACGCCCCCGGCCGAAAAGGTGGGAAGGCGGGGGACACACGTCTCACCCACACAAGAGGTGAGAGGTTCTACAGAGCCAGAAGATCTTCGATCTTCCGTGGATCTATGATCTTCGAGAGTGCCCCCAGCGTGATTCAATGGAAGGAAGGTGGCTGATATATCACCTCCCACAGAAGAGGTAGTGTTCTACAGAGCACAAAAAGAGGAGCGAAAAGGGTCAATCAATGGGAAGGACCGAGTCGTAGATCTTGAACTCGGTTTCCCCATCGGCACCGAGCGGACGGTCCATGGTAACCCAGACCTGGATCCTGTCCTTCCCTGCAGTCCCGTTGAACTCTAAGGTCGATCCAGTTGCGATTGACTTCCCTGATGGTTTGGTCATGCTTTTTGTCTCGGTCTCGTTGTCTGAACTGATGACCGTTGCCGTGAGTTCCTTCAGATTCATCTGGCCCTTACCGCCATCAAAGGTGACAGTGATTGTGTTATAGATCGGATCTTTCTGGGCAGAGGCCCGGACCAGATAGTTGTCTGGCATCTCGTCGGTCGGTTCTGGCTGGATGGACAGAACAGGCGTGGTCTCGGTTGGGACCGCCGTCGTGGCCTCAGTCGGCGTCGGGGTTGGGGTCGCCTCGGGCGATGTGTCCGTGCATCCCGCAAAGACCGTCGCAACGGCCACAACTCCAAGAGCAAGGATGAACAATACATTTTTCATACCCTCGTCTGTGCGGAGTTACTCTATTTGAGTGTTGTGGTTTCCCTCGCCTGCACATGACAGAGGATGGGGCTTCATGAGAAGCATCACCCGCTTTAGAGAAATTTTACACGACACGTGTAGACGTGAAGTATAGTGGTCTAATTCTAATGACTCTCGCCGCCTGTTTTCTGGCAAAAACCCTGATCATGAAACCATCCCAAAACTTACTCTCTCCCTTTGAAGGAGAGAGAAGGATGATAGGTGAGAGGTCGTCACCTCTTCCATTGCGCACCCATACATCCACCACCTCCCCCCCCATACTCACCATCCCGCCACACGACTAGTCAAAGTCCGCATAATCCTCTTCAAGAACATTGGTTGTGCCTTTCCCGCCCTATCTTCATCCTGGAAATCAGAGGGATGCGAGCAATAACGACCTTGAGAAGATCTTTGATCTTCGAGAGAGCCCCGGTGCAAACATGCGGGAAGGCGATTGAGTCATGGTCACACCAAGAATTAGTGAGGGATTTTAAATGGCCAGAATTCTCTGAAGTCTGCACCCATGACTCGGGACACTCTTTCCAGGAATTCAAAATGCATCTCTTCCACCGGGGGACGAGTGTCCTCTATATGGGAGGCAAGCAAGCCTCCCCCCAGAATTAGCCATCCTGAGGATTTCTACAGAGCCAGAATTCTGGGACATGCTCCAGATCTGGAGTCTCTGGTGGTGCCGTGCCATGGTCCGGCAAAGATATATCATGATCCTGGTGCACTTCCCGCCGAGGGTGAAAGATGGACGAGATCGCAGTGCTCATCGGAGGAAAAGCAGGTGAAGGGATCAACATCGCAGGATCGGTGGTCGTGCGGCTCATCGCAGGCTGTGGACTGCGGGCCGCGATGTACTACGACTACCCGTCTCTGATCAAAGGAGGACACAACTTCGCGGTGATCAGAGGGGCGGTCAAGCAACCGTACTGCCACCGGGAAGGACTTGATCTGGTCCTTGCCCTGGACCAGGAGACGGTCCGCCGCCACCAGGGAAGGCTCCGTGCCGGCGGCGGGGTCATCTACGACACCGGAAGGGTGCGGGGCGTGGAGGGGACCGGGCTTCCCCTTGACGAGATCGTGAAAGAAGAGGGAGCGCCGGCGGTGACACGGAACATGGGGCTGATCGGAGCCTTCTGCAAGACCTGCGCGATCCCGTGGGAGACCGTGGAGACTGTGTTGCGCCGGGCGGTGCCAAAAGCGGTGGAGGCGAACCTCCAGGTGGCCAAGCGCGGTTACGAGGCGGCCGAGATGGGCAGGCCTCTCCCGACCCCTACCGCAGGAGGGGCAGTGCTCCCGGCGCTCACTGGGAACGAGGCCGTCGCCCTCGGTCTGGTGGAGGCCGGGCTTGAGGGATATATCGCCTACCCGATGACGCCCTCTTCAAGCATCCTCCACTTCCTGGCCGCCAGACAGGAAGAGTTCGGGACGAGCGTCGTCCACCCTGAAAACGAGATCTCGGTGATGCTGATGGCACTGGGTGCGGCGTACGCCGGGCGGCGGGTGGCGGTCGGCACCTCTGGTGGGGGGTTCTGCCTGATGACCGAAGGGTTCTCCCTGGCCGGGATGGCCGAACTCCCGGTGGTGGTCGTCCTTGCTCAGCGGCCAGGCCCGAGCACCGGGGTCCCGACCTACTCTGGCCAGGGCGACCTGCTCTTTGCGCTCTCGGCCGGGCAGGGTGAGTTCCCGCGCCCGGTCGCCGCCCCGGCCACGCTCGAGGAGGCATGGTACTGGACCGGGGCGCTCCTCGACCTTGCCTGGCGGTTCCAGACCCCGGCGGTCCTGCTCACCGACAAAAATCTCGGCGAGGGAATGTACACCTTCCACGGCGCACCAAGGAGGCCGCCGCTCCCGTCGGTGCGCTGGGACGGGGACGGCGACTACCGGCGTTATGCCCCGGGCCCTGACGGCGTCTCGCCGCTCGCAGATCCAGGGACGACCGGAGTAATCGTGAAGGTGAATTCCTACACCCACGATGAGAGGGGGATCACCGTCGAAGACCAGGCGACCGTCGCCAGGATGGCCAAGAAACGGAAAGAGAAGGAGAAGGCGATGGCCGAGGTGCTCATGGGATACCCCTCGGTCGTGACGACCGGTGACCCTGCGGCCAAGACCGCCCTCCTCTGCTGGGGCTCGACTGCCGGGGTCTGCACCGAGGCGGCGAGGGACTTAGGGCTCCGGGTGGTCAGGCCGGTCGTTCTCTCTCCCTTCCCGACAGAACAGTTCAGTGCGGCACTCAAGGGGGCCGGACAAGTCATCGCCGTCGAGGAGAACCTGGACGGGCAACTCGCCCGCCTGGTGAGGGCTGAGGGGCACCGGGTAGACGCCATGGTAGGAAAGTATGACGGTCGGCCCTTCTTCATAGAAGACCTGGAGCGGCGGCTGAAGGAGGTGGGGGCATGACCTGGATCACCGATGCGCAGAACACCTGGTGCCCTGGATGCGGCAACTTCGCAGTGCAGCACGCCCTCAAGGACGTTTTCTCCGGTCTCGTCGCAGACGAGGGGCGGCGGCCAGAAGAGTTTGTGCTCGTCTCAGGGATCGGGTGCCACGCAAAGATCGCCGACTACCTCGCAGTCAACAGTTTCTATGCCATCCATGGCCGGACCCTGCCAGTGGCGACCGGGATAAAACTGGCCAACCCGGACCTCACCGCGGTGGCCTGCGCCGGCGACGGTGACGCCTATGCCGAAGGGCTCGGCCACCTCGTCTTCGCGGCCAAGCGCAACACCGACATCACGGCCATCGTCCACGACAACCGGGTCTACGGCCTCACCACCGGGCAGTACACCCCGACTTCGTACACCGGGTTCAAGGGGCGCTCGACCCCCGCAGGTGTGAAAGAACGTCCCTTCAACCCGGTCGAACTGGCCCTCGCCTCAGGAGCGACCTTTGTGGCCAGGGCCTATACTCGACGCCTCGACCACCTCAGAGAGGTGCTGCGTCGGGCGATCCTCCACCAGGGGTTCTCCTTTGTGGAGGTGCTCCAGATCTGCGCCACCTATAACAACCTCACCGGCACCTATCACGACCAGGTCTACGAACTCGAGGGCCACGACACCGCCGACCTGACCGCCGCACTGGCGCGGGCGCGGGAGTGGGACTACTCGGACGACGCCCCCATCGCCCTCGGGGTCTTCTATGAGTCTGAACGCGATCACGAGACTTGGCCAGCGATGGGACGGGTGCCAGACCACCGCCGACAGGAGGTGATCAGGGGGGTGCTTGAGGAGAGGAGATAGAGGGTGTGGATGAAGAAGAGAAGGTGCCTGTAGAAATCCATATCCATCCCCGTGCCGGGAGGCGTGCCCCCGACCTTACGGGACGAAGATAGGACTTCGAAGGCAAAATGGATGACCATGAATGAAAAGAGGGGTGCTGTCCCTGGCCCTACCCTGGATGTGGGAGGGTCAGGGTGCGGCACGCCCCCCGCCAAAGAGGGGCATCCTGGCCTATATGAGGAGCAATCACCCAGAACCCGCAGATATACTTATGAAAAATCGCACCGATTTCCAGTGAGACTCACGGCCCGTGGAGGAGCAGACGGCGGGAAGATAGGGTAAACATCTCTACTGGTAATATCGGTCACTAGAGGTGACAGGATATCTACAGCATTTCCAGGCATTTTATGAAAGACCTCCATTTTTGAGAGATCACAAAAGACCTAGATTCAGCCCCTATAATATGGCCCCGATCCTGAAATAAAGGTATATGTATCGAGATCTCCACCCGAGTCATGACAGTCCCCACCACTCTACCTCGCAACACTGGAATTTGTGTATGAGGTCATCCCAAAACCCTCCTGACTTCTCCAAAAATAAAGAAAGATGATGGTGTCACACTCTCATCTCTTCATAGCGTGAACATCCATGCATCACCTTCTTCTCTCTTTTCACCGGGTGTTCTGCCGCCCGACCTCTATCTGGGGGATTCAGGGGGGTCTCCCCCCGGCGAAAGAAAGCAGGAGAACATTCTTTAGTCTATATGTGGGGCGGCACGTCGGTCAGTCTGCCTTCCCACACCACCGTACCGGGGGCGCTGCCCCCCGGACCCCCGTGATTGCGATAGGGGCGGGATGGCGCATGTGATGATGCAGAAGAGGGGATTACCGTCATCCCCCCTCTCTTCTGTGGGGGGACTTGCGAGGCATCCAGCCACCCGGCGGAAGATCTGCGCTCAGAATTTCTGGAATGAAAGGTTTTGATCCAGACGAAGATTCATGTCCGGGATACTTTTGGGATATGCTCTATAGAAAAAACACGACAGATGAGAGGAATGTCCCTCTCCTCTCGCCGAGAGATCTTCAGCACCCGACAACGACCACAAAGAGTCCTGACACCGGTATCGGGGGTTCAGCCGCGGTCCCGCGGGCGATCCGCTCCTCCGGGTAGCCGAGGTCCTCGCAGACGGCAAGCCCAGTCTCTCCGGGAAGGGCCGCCGCAAGGGCCTGGACCGAGAACTCAGGGTCGGCGATGAGGAAGACGATCCGGCCCCGGCCGATCGCCTCTGCCGTCTCTCTCACCGCCGCCGCGTGGTCCTTGCCATGGGCGGAGACCACCGCCGCCTTCACGAGGGAGAGACCGAGGCGGGCGAAGGCGACCTGC
>JAQVHG010000091.1 GCA_028696365.1 Methanofollis sp. | reverse complement strand
CGCCGGAGGAGACGCGGGAAGAGGAGGAGACACACGAAGAGATGATCTGAAGGGGTGCAGATCCGCATCCAGCCAGGAATTGCCCGGCCGCCCATCCAGGGAAGCGGCCGAAACAGAGGGAGGGAAGCGAGGACCGAGACGTTTCCCCCCTGACCCTGATTTTTTGTCGGCCCGCCGCTGAAAAATACCCCTCTGCCGCCGACGGTCCCCTGTCCTCTCCAGAGGATTAAAAGTCTGAGAGCACCAATGAATACTGGGTATCTCCTATCGCGTTCAAAAGCGCCAGGACCCAGAAGAGCACACTGGAGCATAAAATATGGGAAAAGGAAAAGTTGTTCTTGCCTTCTCGGGCGGGCTCGACACCTCGATCTGCGTCCCCCTCCTCAAGGAGCACTATGGCTTCGATGAGGTGATCACCGTCGCAGTCGACGTCGGCCAGCCGCAGCACGAGGTCGAAGAGGCCACGAAGAAAGGCGAAAAGATTGCGGACCGCCACTATACCATCAACGCCAGAGAGCAGTTCGTCAGAGAGCACGTCTTCAGGGCGGTCAAGGCCAACGGGTCGTACGAGGGCTACCCGATGGGCACCGCACTTGCCAGACCACTCATCGCCGAGGAGATCGTGGCCGTCGCCAAGAAGGAGGGCGCCGTGGCCATTGCTCACGGGTGCACCGGCAAGGGCAACGACCAGCTCCGCTTCGACTTCATCTTCAGGACGCACGGCTACGAGGTCGTCGCCCCAATCAGGGAGATGAACCTTACGAGAGAGTGGGAGATCGAGTATGCCGAGGAACACGGCATCCCGGTCCCGGTCAAGAAGGAGAAGCCATGGTCCATCGACGAGAACTTTTGGTCACGGAGCATCGAGGGCGGGAAACTCGAAGACCCGGCCTACCACCCACCAGAGGAGATCTATGCCTGGACCACCTCTCTTGCCGACGCCCCCGCCGAACCCGAGACTCTCTCTATCGGGTTCGAGCAGGGCGTGCCGGTCTCCCTCAATGGGAAAAAGATGACAGGCGAAGACCTGATCAGGGAACTCAACACCATCGCCGGCCGCCACGGTGTCGGGAGAAACGACATGATGGAAGACCGGATCCTCGGCCTGAAGGCCAGGGAGAACTACGAGCACCCGGCCGCCACCGTCCTCCTCGCCGTCCACCACGACCTCGAGCGCCTCGTGCTCACCCGCGAGGAACTCGCCTTCAAGCATGTCGTCGACGGCAAGTGGTCTGAACTTGCCTATATGGGCCTGGTTCACGAACCGTTGTATGCCGCGCTCAACGCCTTTGTCGACAAGACCCAGGAACGGGTCAACGGCACGGTCGACTGCATGCTCTTCAAGGGCGGGGTGCACATCCAGGGACGTTCCTCACCGCAGGCCCTGTACTCTGACGATCTTGTCTCCTTCGATACCAAGACCATCGACCAGTGCGACGCGGTCGGGGTCTCGAAGTACTTCGGGATGCAGGCGCGGCTCCTCCAGCAGATCAGGAAGAATTAAATTCTTTTTTTCGCGAAAAATTCGCGATCTCTCCCATAATATATGTTGATATACTGACCCTGCAAATCTGCTCCCTTTCAAGGGAAGTTCCAGAGCCACCATGTGAAGATGGACCCATCGCTTTTTTTCTCTCGGCTCTGTAGAAAACCTCACCAATTCTTGGTGTGAGTGTGACAGAACCACCTTCCCATAATCTCTTGCCGGGGGGTTGTGCCCACCGGCCTCGGAAATCAAAGATTGTCTCGACTCCCTCTGGTCGGTCCTCCACAGCGAGAAAAGAGGGGGGGAACGGAAATTCGATGGTGTTCTCTACGTGATATCTTGCTCCGAAGGAGAAGCACAGTTCAGTGAATGCCTCAGAGACCCGATCATATTTCATCCTGAAGTCGTCCCAAAACTCTCCAGCCCTCCCCCTTCTCAGAAGAGAGCACTGAATGTGGTGGAGAGATCCTCCCTCTCTTCGTTGCCCAAACATGATGACGTCCATCTCGTATGTGTGATATCTTATGGTGCAGATCCATTGATTGAAGATCTTCGCACCTGATCTTTTTTTCGTGCCGAGCGCGGATCTCGCGTCCAAGAAATTCCTGCGAAATATAGGATACAAATAATAGATATATAGGTATTCAATTATAGTATACCCATGGGGCACCACATCCAGTGTCCTTAGGGAAAACGTCGGTATGAAAATTAGATCGGCAATTTTTCCTTCCTCCCTGAGGCGTGCTGCGTTCTTTGTTAATTTTTATCCCATGCCTCAGGAAAGACGCCATCCAAAGGAGGTACGGATGTATGGTGGAACAGATGAAAAAAATCAGATGGGATGTCCTCCCCTTGCTGCTTTTACTCGCGATAATATGCATCCCCATTGTCACGGCACTCAGTCCGCAGCCAACAGAGGGAGCGTGTATGACCGCGACAGATGCCCTCTCCCCAGAGAAGGAGTACGACCCTGAAGAGTACACACTTGTCAGGATGGTTGCACCGGATCTCAACACCGCCGACAAGGCACCAGATCAGGGTCTTGACCCTATGGCACTGGAAAATGAGAGCAGAGCACTCCTTAAAAAGTTTACCCAGGAATTCGGGGAGACACTACCTCCAGGATATCTGGGAATGGCGGGCGTCACCCCTCCAGAAGATGCAAAAGTGGGTGCATACATCTTTAGAGTACTCCCGACCGGGGAGACCATCCAATACACCGGACTTTGCGGGAAAGCGTGTCTGGATTATTCTGATCTCCTGACACGTGCAGAAGAATGGAAAGAATCCGAGTTGATCGCAGAAACGAATGAACTGACAGGGACAGAATCAAATCCCAGTCCCATCGCTTCCGTCACTCTGGAATGCAGTTATGACCGCCAGGAGTATGGAGAAGACTATGGGTGTGCAAAGATCAAAAGCACATATTTCTGGGACAATGTAGAGACCGACCGTTACAATGACTATTTCTATGTCAAAACCTATGCCCAGACTGACCCTGGTGTGAATTGTTTCCAGGGGAGCGTTTTTCGCAATCATATCTTTGAGATCTCACACGACTGGGTGCACAATGGATATCCAGGATGCGAACACCTGCCCTATGCTGATATCACTGATTATTCTCCTGGACAGACACCAGGATACACGACGGTTACGGCGTGTTTAAGTTCGAGCACAGGCGGGCTCGGGACGTCTATGAGTTGGAGCACTGAAGTTCCTGATTATCGAGTCGAAGATGATAGTCATCACTCACTTGACCTCGCAAAGTGGGACGAAGTCTTCAATTATGACGCAGCCTGTTCACAGAGGCAATTTGTGTTCCGTCCTGGTTCTACTGCGACTTGTTTCCAGTCCACTGCTCGTGACGGGAGTATTTACACCATCTGTCGTGTGGAGATGGACTGCCACAGGGGATGGCTCTACGACGGATTGCTCTTTGATAAAATGGGGCCCAGTGATGCCGGACCCCTGGCGTACAATCTCTATGCCCACTGGGAGGATGGTTGGACGACTTAATCCCTCTTTTTTTGCGAGAAATTAGAATGAATGTAAGATATTTTGGCCCTATAGAAACCCTCGCCAATTCTTGTGGTGACCGTGACTCCCTCGAGAGCAGAGCCCCTGGTGCGAGCATAAGGGAATGCGAGAGAATCGCGCTCACACCCATAATGAATGAGGGGTTCTACAAAGCCACAAAGCCGATAATATCTCGGTTCTTCGTTCTCGTTACTTCTGCGATCTCAATTCAAAAGCATTCACCGGTCCTCACGGGGGTGTGAGCATTGACATGGAAAAAATCTGAGATCAGCATCCTGATCATGCTGCTGCTGATCGGGGTGGTGGGCATCCTGGCCGTCGCGGTGCCGGGATTGGTCGACCGCGATTCCCCTCTTGGTGAGGAGGTACCTGCTGCAACGAACCCCTCCTCCCCTTCCCCGCTTGGGTATAACTCTGAGGATTTCACTCTCGTAAAATTCGTCGAAGAAGAGGGTACCGGTGCAGACGGCATATCCGACACCGGACTGGACCCTGCGATGCTTGAAGAGGAGAGCAGGGCACTCCTGGTAAACTTCACAGAGAGATTTGGGGGGAGTGTCGCGCCACGCTACTTTGGTCTTGCAGGTATCACGCCGCCTGAGGACGCAAAGATTGGAGCATATCTCTTCAGGGTGCTCCCGACCGGGGAGACGGTACAGTACATCGGGCTCTGTGGGAGAGAGTACCAGGAGTATTCAGGAGTCCTCGCGCGTGCAGATGAGTGGGAAGAGAGCCAACTGATCCCACGGACAGACGGCACTCTGACGATGGGATCCAATCCGCAGCCCATCGCCACCGTCACTATGGATTGCGAGTATACCAGAATGGAATATGGGGAAGACTACGGGTATGCCGGGATCACGAGTACTCTCTCCTGGAACTGCGAGGAGAATGATAGGTTCAACGACTATTTCTTCGTCAGGACGACGGCCGATGTCGATCCCGGGATACACCGCTCCTCAGGGGGCGTCTTCCGCAATCATATCTTTGAGATCTCACACGACTGGATGTATCACGACTCTCCCAGAGATAAATCCCTGCCTTATGCCTGCATCAGCGATTACGACCCCGGAATGCCCCCTGGGCCTGCGGAGGTGGAGATCTCTCTCATGCCACGGGCAACTGGAAGTCCTGGCACACCGTTGAGTTGGTGGACCTGCGCCATCCCTGACGGAGAAGTGTGGGACGACAGCCACCCTGCAGACGAACTGGCAAAGTGGGACCTGACCTTCGAGTACGATGGGGGGGATTCACAGACGAATTTCACCTTTGATCCAGGTTCTACCGCGACATGCCTCCAGTCCTCCGCCCGTGATGGGCAGCCCCACTCTGTCTGCCGTATCGAGATGGACTGCCGTCAGGGCTGGTTCTATGACGGGTTCTTATTCTTTGATAAGGTCGGGCCTGAGAATGCGGGTCCACTTGGGTATACGCTCTCTGCGCAGTGGGTGGGCGATCACGAGGTCCAGAGAGAGGAAGCCCCACCTTGATCTCTCTGAGTGATCTTCTGATCACTTGCTTTCCCAATAACTCGCGCCGAGGGCTCCGCCCTCGGTACCCTCAATGAAGATAGGACTGGGAAGGCACATTTGGTGATCATGATGGGTGGAGCGCTCTCGATCAATCATGTGGCGAGTGCGTCCGAAGGAAACTTAAGAACACATGGAAACCTTCGACCCTCCATGGATCTCTGATTTCCATGGGGGGGACTGGAGACGACCTTAGGGGGGCGAGAGGATCTCTGATCTTCGAGCTCTGTAGAAACCCTTGCCTCTTGTGTGGAGGAGACGTGTGTTCCCCGCCTTCTTCCTACCTCTTTGGCCGGGGGCGCTGACCCCGGACCCCCGGGATGAAGATAGAAGCGGGAAGGCATCATGGGCAACTATGACAAGAGTGCTGCCGTCCTCGACCTCTCGTGTGGCGGGTCTGGGGGGGTGGCAAGTCCCCCGACAGAATTTCCATCCTGGAGGTTTCTACAAAGCCGATCTTCGAACTTTTGAGAAGACTCCTAGGTCTTCGATGGCCAATCCCCATAGAGAGGTTGTCACCCAAAAGATTTCTAGAGGGCCAAAATGTTACACATTTTGAGTGCGACTGAGGGGCGTCCATCAATATCACCTCAGCTCAATACCCTAGAAAATGAATCTCTCAAGGAGTACGAAGCACTTTTTCATGCACACGATATGCAGGATATCCCCCTGAGGTCTCTGGTTCATGTCCGTCTCTTCCAGTCCGATCCTCTCTTCATCGCCGCCTGCCAGTGACATTTTTATCTTGTTGCAGGCCTATTGGAAGGTATGGTACGTCTGGACGAGAAGATGAAAAAAATCTTTGAGAAAGCCCCAGTCTATCCACTCGCAACTGCTTCAAAGGCTGGAGAGCCAAATGTCGCGCCGATGAAGTCTGTATGGCTTGTCGACGATGAGACGGTCTGGGTCGCAGATAATTTTATGAAAAAGACTCTTGCAAACCTTGAAGAGAACCCAAGGGCCGCGATCTTTCTCTGGGGGCCTGAAACCGGCGGCTGCATCCAGGTGAAGGGCGACGTCGAGATCCTCACCTCCGGACCCGAGTATGAGAAGATGCGGGCGACGGTGAAGGCGAAGTCGGAGAAGTACCCAGCAAAGTCGCTGGTCGTGATCAGGATCAGCGAGGTCTATTCCTGTGCTCCTGGCGCCGAGGCCGGGGACCTGATCGCATAATCTTTTTTGAGTTCTGTAGAAACCCTCATTTATTGTGTGGGGAAGACGTGTGTCGCGCCTTCCCTTATGCTCGCACTCGGGGGCTCCTCGAAGATCGGCTTTGTAGAAATCCTCTCGATGTATCTCTCTGTCGGGGGGCTTGCCGCCCCCCGAACCCCCCGCCGATGAAGATTGACGGAGGATTGCGTCCCGTCTTCATGATCTTAACCCTACCTTCCCTCCCCGTCGCCATCTCCGGGGTCCGGGGGCAGCGCCCCCGGCGTGGGCGAGGGGGACGGCGACGAATGCACGGATGCACGATGAAAAAGTTGAGATCTCTTCATTGTCATCCATCGCCATCAATCGGGGAGGATGAGGGCTGGAGAGTTTTGGGATGACCTCATTGTTAAGATCGAGGAACTCAAGAAATATTCACAACAATCGATATCGATCAATGTCTGTCTGCACCTGTCAATCGCGAGTGCGGTGGCGTTCGTCCAGGGCGCGCAGGATTATGTCAGAAAGAGATTCGCCGATCGCCGTCGCGCGAGGTTTTATACCTGGTGAGGGTGATTCATCTTCCATGTCTTCCGCGGGGATGTGACAGGCTGAGGAGACAGGCGCCGTTCTTCTCTCATCAAGGGTCATTTTACACCACCAATTATACAATAGTCGCGTCTTTGGGTCATCACCCTCCCTATGATGTCACAATATATATTATATTCTATTTGCTTCATTTGGCATTCAGAGTATTCTTATCGATTATTGGCCAATTTTGTATTGTGCCGGCAAACGACGACAAGAGAGGACAGATATCGGGAAGACTGCCCCTCCACCTCTACCGTTGGCTAGAGGGAATGGTCTGCGATTCCGAACACCCGGATCGAAACTATCCAAACCTGAATCAGGCGCTCATCGGCGAACTCACAAAAGCAAAGACGCTCTCCCAGATCTCAGTGGAGATCAAGGAGCTGAGACAAAGGGTCGAGGCGCTTGAGAAGGAGATGGAAGAGCTCAGATCATAAACCATGTGCCTTTTTTGTTCCCTTATCTGTGCAGTATAGAAGATGGTGTGCGGCAGATTGATCGCGTCGTGAACCTTTTCCATCTCAAGAGAGATACTCGATGTAACGCGATCATTGAGGCCCTCCATGAACCGACAGAACATAATTTCTCTCCTATTTGGCATCCTGCTCCTCCTTTCTCTGGCCGCAGGGTGTGCCGACACCGGCATGACTGCACCTGAAGATGAACAACCTGAAGAGGTAGATGGCCCCTCCACAGAGGCACGGTCCGCCGATCTACCTGACGCGGAGAGGAACACCCCTCAGACAATCGCGCCAGTAGCCGGGAAGCTGACGGTGACGCGGGTCTTTGAGACGAAGTTCGAGACGAAGACATACCCTGTCAGGATAGAGGTGAACGGCAGTATCTATGCAGGGGCAAAGAATGTCAACAAGGGCCTGCCGCACGGTGTGGACTGGGACGACACTGAGGTCATGACCGCATATTATCGGCGGTTCATCGAAGATCCGGCGATGACAGTTTTTTTCGACGATATAGTCAGAGGACTTAGGTCGGTCAAGGAGCGTGAAGGCTTCAATGACAACGAGTATCTGGAGTTTCTGATCACCTTTGTCCAGCAGATCCCCTATGACCCGGCCGCAAAGGCCCATCCACGCTATCCGGTCGAGGTGGTCTGGGAGCAGATGGGGGACTGCGACGAGAAGAGTCTCCTCCTCATCGGCCTCCTCGCCCACGAGGGATATGACACCGCCTTCATCCTCTTCCCTGACGAACACCACGCGGCGGCAGGGATCAGGATCAGCACCGGCACCACCCCCTCGTTCCGGATCTTTGAAGGCCCAGAGACCGGGAAGTATTTCTACATCGAGAGCACGAGACCCACCTACATTGGGCTGTACACCAGACCCTTCGAGAGTGCGGAGGCCTTTGTCGTCCCCATCGGTGAAGGGTCTGGGCGCTTTAACCAAGTGAACTATATCTGCCGGATCACTGGGACATTCCAGAAGATCGAGGAGCGCCTCCCCTTCATGCATGACAGGATGAAGGAATGGGAGACTGAGATCGCAGACCTGGAGAGGCGCCTCACCGCCGGGGACTATGAGTCCCGTGCAGAGT
>JAQVHG010000090.1 GCA_028696365.1 Methanofollis sp. | reverse complement strand
CCGCCGCTCGACGCGAAGGGCTACCACTCGCACCCCCACCGGCATGAGGCAATGGTCCATGACCACCCGCATGCGCCCGACCTCCACCACCGGCACACCCATGAATGAACAGCAGGTGCTGGAGAGCTGTCAGGTAAGGAGATGAGAATGAGTAAAGGTGCGGACCGGTTGAAAGCCCTGGCCCGCACCTCTACAGAAAAAATTTTAGATCAACCCGCGGCACGCGAGGAAGTAGGCCATCAGGGTTTCAAGACCCCAGATGTACTCGGCGGCATCGACTGAACGGATCCTTCGGCCGATCTCTCTTACCTGCCGATGGTCCTCCTCCCACTCTTCCATGAGCCGCTCCTCCACCTTCGCTTCCCTGAGATAGGAGAGGAAGGCCTCGTCGTCTCCTGAAGCCCGGTGGGCAGCGATGTCGGCAGGCGTGATGAGCCCATGCGAGAGTGCCCAACTCATCACCCCAGAGGAATAATCGCCCTCCCCAACCTCACGTTCCCAGGTGCCGACCCAGTTGCCGATCCTGATCATCTGCTGGCCAAACCAGACCAACTCACGCAGATGAGGAAGATCCTCCTTCATGAGGTCAGGGGAGTACAGAGCGTCCACCGTCCCGCAGATATAAATGGTCATGTTGTGCGAGTTGTACGAGAGGTTTTCGGCATGGCTGATCGCCTCTGGATGCCGGTTGATGAGGTAGGCGTACCTGAATGAGTTCCAGGTCTGGGCGAGGTCGAAGAAGAAGAGATCGCCGAACTCTGCCCAGCGCGGGGCCGCCTCCACCCTCGCATAGATCTCGTCGAAGAGGGCGGCGAGGTAACGGACCCGGTGCGCCTCCTCTGGTGTCAGGTCTGCCGGCACTGTCAGATCGTCACGCCTGAACGGCACCTGGAGCATCACCTCGAGCAGCCGTCGGTTCTGGTGCCGGTCAGAGACGTCATCGGTCACCGTAGTGGCAAGGATGATGAAGAGTTTGACGAGTGCCGCATCCCGGCGGCGTGCCTGGGGGACCGAGGAGAAGCCGAAGCCAGGATCCTGGTCATACAGGATCTTCCAACACCATTGCCAGAGAAACCTGTTCCGTTCCCCGAAGTGTTCTTCATATTCAGGGAGAACCGCGACGAACTCATCTGGGAGTTCGACCGCGGCGATCCCTTCTCTCAAAAAGCCTTTTTCTGTGTCTGCATAAGTACAGACCGCACTGATCACCGTTTCATTCTTGAGCATCTCAGCACCTTCTGAAGAGACCGGGTCGAAAGAAAGGACTTGGGAGCCAGGACCGTCTGGGCCTGGACAGACACTATCGTGTAATAGGTGGGGGGCAGGGATGCCCGGTCTGGATCGTGATCATGGTGATCGTACCATAAATATATTTTGGATGGGATATACTTTATAAATCGATACCAAAACAATTATAATCTGACAATCATCTCGCGGTATTCTGGTTGATACCAAGAACGCTTCACGGTTTTCACCGCCCGTGAGACCTGGTGAACCGCAGGGTCAGTGGCCTTGAAATGGACTGTCCCCTTCCTGAGGTGAGAGAGGAAGTCGTCTGGACCATCAAAGGGTTCGAGTTCGACGAACGTCCGACAAAGTTCAAAGGGGAGATGGGCGTCTGAACCGGCCGAGAGAATTTTTTTGTGGGCCCTCGCATATGTTTGCGCGGCATGGTTTGCCTCTGGCAGGGTGTTTCTGGCATTATACCCCTCGATGAGATCGACCCGGTCGATGGTCTCATCCAGGGCGTGGCGGTCGATGGCACTTGCCCTGAAGGTGCAGAAAGGATGGGGAACGATCGCGAGGGCGCCCTGATCCTTAATCTGGTCGACCGTTTCACCGGCGCTCAGGCCAGGACTGATCTCCTCGGTGAGGAATGCCCCGATCACTTCTCCTTCAGTCGTTGAGATCTCTTCAGCACGGATGAGCGGTATGTCTGGATCAAACCCCCTGATCCTGCGAAAGACCTCTTCAGAGCCGCGAGTAGTGTTGTGGTCGCAGACCATGGCTAGGACTTTGTGCGTCCGCCATGCCCGGACGATGGTGTCGATCTCGATCACGGCGTCTGGTGAATAGATGGAGTGGACGTGCATGTCGAGTCCGACGCGATTCCCTGGGACAGTCTCTGGCGACATGAGTATAGATCAGAGGACATGAACTATAGAGATAATCTTTGGAGTCCCTGGAGACACCAATAAAATATAGAGTGTCCACCCCCCCTTCGACCGCCATTAGTATATGTCATGAACGGCAGGAACACCCCGTATGGATATGATCCGGATTCTGGGTGCTGGCCCGGCCGGGCTTGCTGCGGCCATCACCCTCTCGAAGGCAGGATATAATGTGGAAGTATATGAGAAGAAGAAAGCCACCGGGACACGTTTCAAGGGCGACCTCCAGGGGCTTGAAAATTGGTCAGATTCCACCGACGTCATCGAACGTCTCGGCGAGATCGGGATCAAGCCCGAGTTTGAGCACCGCCCTTATCCCTGTCTTTCAGTCTCTAACGGCCAGGAAATACTCTCTTTTACCTGCCAGAAGCCGGCCTTCTATCTGGTCAGGCGGGGAGACGGACCTGGCTGTCTTGACCATGCCCTCAAGGAACAGGCCATGGAGGCCGGGGCTGAGATAAAGTTCAACACGACCCTCCCGGAGGACGGGGCCGACATCATCGCGACCGGGCCTGAAAAACGAGGTGTGCATGCAATCGCGAGGGGGTACACCTTCTCAACCTCGATGGACGACCTTGCATATGGGCTTGTCAACATCGCCGCTTCCAGGAACGGGTATGCCTACCTCCTAGTGATGAACGGTCGCGGCTGTCTCTGCACGATGCTGACCAGGCACTTTGATGAGGCCGGGGCCTGTCTGGCCGAGGCGGAGCAGACTTTCTCCAAACTTGTCGATCTTGACGTCCAGGATCCGCATCCCTGCGGCGGGGTGGGAAGATTTGCCCTACCACCGCATTACCGGGGCAATGGCCGGCTATATGCCGGGGAAGCAGCCGGGCTCCAGGATCCCTTCTGGGGGTTTGGGATCCTGTACGCTCTCAGGTCAGGACACCTCGCCGCGCAGAGTATTATCAAAGACTTTGACTACGGTCATGCCGCAGAGAAGACCTTTGGCGATATGCTGAAGGCGGGGGTAGTCAACCGTTATCTCTGGGACCGGTATGGTCTGGAGAATTATGCCGGGATCTACCAGCGACTGAAGGGAGTGAAGGATCCGCTGCCGTACCTCAGGTCTTTCTATACCTTCAACACCTACCAGAGGCTGTTGTACCGTAAGGCAAGGCGGCATGTGGAGATGAGGTACGGGAGCGGCGTGGCGGCAGTGTGAGGGACCTTACTGTTTCTGGCTGTGTAGAATCAGGCATGATCCCCTGGCTCAAGTATACAGGATGAAAATGTTCGTGGGTCTTGGGTCATGCACTGATCTACGTTTCTCCTTCTGAGCAGGACACCACGCGGGAAGATCGTCGGATGGCCGCTCCCCCTATCCTCGTCGTGGGGAACGAGCGTCAACGAGTTCAAGAGAATCTCTGATTTTCGACCGGGGTGCACCCCCGGTGTGAGACGACAGGAAAGATTCTGTGATGAGGGCAACCATTCTGATCGATTATGCCTTCCCACACCACTGCACCGGGAGCCTCTGATATACAGTGTTCTCAAGTTCTCTCCGGTTGCGTCTCTCTGACAGCGGAGACGTTCGTCTTTTCGGCTCTGTAGAATCGAGCATGAACTCGGGGTTCAAGCATACGGGGAGCATATCTCAACACTCTCTAGGGTTGAAGTTCTCCTCAAACTGAAGTGCTTCCTTCCTGAAATTCTCAACGCTTTCCTCGACCTGGGGGCTTGGCCGCCCCCCGCAGAGATAGTCGTCCAGAGGGGTTCAACACAACCCTATTTCTCGAAGACCGCCGCGATCTCCGCACGTGGGTGGTTCACCCCTCGCACCCTGAGCGTCCATCTCCTGGTCGTCACCGAAAGGGGAACAAAGGAGGGAAAGAGACCTGTAACTTCCTCTTCAGTGAAGTAATGGGTGAGGATCCCTTCTCCCCGCTTGAAGGTCCAGGGCTCGATCTCTTCTCCTTTTCCTGCTCGCATATCCATGATTGAAAATTCCCTGAAATAGAGGCGACCGCCCTCTTTCAGCACCTGCATGCATTCTGCGGTGGCTGTATGCCGGTCGGCTTCCCTGAGATGCCCGAGGAGATGAAAAGCGCAGACGGTGTCAAAGGACCTGGTCTGGAAGGGGAGATGACAGACGTCGCCGACGACAAGGTGTGCAGACGTCGTCTTGGCAGCAAGGGCGACCGCGCTGCAGGCAAGGTCGAGGCCGACGACCGCCGCGCCCTGCCCAGTCAGCCCTGAAAGGGTCTTACCGTTCCCGCAACCAAGTTCAAGCACCCTGGCGCCTGGGGCCTGAGGCGGGAGGTTGTGGACCGCCCCGCCCCAGAGCGCACCCCGGTGCCGGTAGTCGTGCTCCCAGGCTTCCTTGCTCTCAGGCGTCTCCATGCTTCTGGACCGAGAGGAGGGTGATGGTGAAGGTGAGGTTCTCACCTGCAAGGAAGTGGTTCCTGTCCAGGGTGACAGTTGTCTCATTCACCGCAGTCACTCTGACGATCGCATTTTTTCCAGAGATCATGAAAGACGTCCCAACGACTGCCAGTTCATCAGGGAAGTCAGAGCGGTTGATCGTGGAGACAAGCGCCGGGTTATACTCACCGTACGCCTCCTCCATAGGGACTTTTACGGTCACCGACTCGTCTTCTGAGAGCCCAAGGACTGCCTTCTCAAATCCAGGGATCACCTGCTTTTCCCCGATGGTGAAGGTAAACGCCTCTTTCCCGACATTGCTATCAAAGACTGTGCCGTTCTCAAACGTCCCGATGTACTTGACAGATACATTGTCGCCGGCCGTCGGCGTTGTCTCAGCGCCGACGCATCCCGCGCTGAGGACCAGGGCCGCAACGACGACAAGGCCTGCCAGATATTTTATCTGAGTCATCTCCCATTGCGTTGCGCCTCTGAGGTCTTCAAGTACTCTCATCAGCGAGGGGGTGAGAGAAAATCTTGTCCCAAACAACGCTTTGGAATGTGGAAGAATTCCCAAAACATCTCCTTGTCATGGCGAGAACGAGCGATGGTGAGTTCAAGAAATTTTTTGGGCTCTGTAAAAATCCTTTTGATGAATCTCTCTGGCGGGGGGCTTGGCCGCCCCCCAGACCCCCCGCATCATGATAGGTCGTGGACGGCAGCACTCTCTTTATGATCATCGATTCTGCCTTCCAGTCCTATCGTGCTCCCGGGGGTCCGGGGGCAGAGCCCCCGGCCAAAGGGGAGGAAGGCGGGTGATACTCGTCTCCTCTACACAAGAGGTAAAGATTTCTACAGAGCCAATTTTTGATTTTTTTTTCTGTCGACCTGAAGGAGTCAAGAGAGATAACTCTGTAGAATCCGTTGGCTCTTCCTTGAGGGAGTACGCGGCGACCGCCTTCTTCTATGTATCATGCCAGGAATTCTTATGATCAGATCTTCTCAACTTGTTATCACTCACACCCTCCAGACCACGAGGGTAAAAATGAGAAGGGAGGAGGGCAGAGAAGATCTTGATGAGGATCAATATCCTTGGTTTTCTCATCACACAGTGGTTGGGGGACGATTGGAGAAAGTCAAGAATACAGGCTCTGTAGAAATCCTCACCCATTATAGGTGCACACGTGACTCAACCGCCTTCTCTCATGAATCTCACCGGGGGCGCGGCCCCGGACCCCTGGGATGAAAATTGATTGAGCCGGGAAGGCATATTCAAACTCACTGAAGAGGGATTGCCGTCCACGGCCTATCGCTCGCGCGGGGGGTTTGGGGTGGCACGCACCCCGCAAGAGAGAGACCCAGAGGGTTTCTACAGGACCAGAATTCAGGATGAAGTCATCCCAAAACTCCCTGACCCCACCATTGCAGAAGATACGACTAATGATGGTGGAGAGTTACACCATACGCGCCGGGGGCTCGTCGAAGATCAGAGATCTTCTTGAGGTCGCCCTCACTTGTTTTCCTAGACCCATGGGATGGGGGCGGGAAGACATCCTTGATGATCCTGAGGAGAAGATTACCATCTTCCTCATTCTCTCCTGCAAGGTGCGAGCCGATATGCGAGCATGAGAATACCCGTAGGTCTTAACTGGATTTTTTCAATCTTTGCGCGGCCACTACCTGCAATCTCTCTTTAGAGTAGGGTGGTCATTCCTTCCTGAGGTCTGCCCTGATCGTCGCGATCTCTTCAGGGGTGGTGTCCATCTCCAGGACGTCGGTCCCAAAGCAAGGCCTGGTGAAGGTAAAGAGGATCTTTCTCTTCTTCTCTTTGATGCCGACGAGCATTGGAGATTCTCCAAGGATACAGATATTGCGGATCTCATAATCTGGCGGGATCTCGTAGTGCTCCTTAGCGTGCTTCTTGATATACTCGTTTGCCTCTTCTGCTGAGGCGTCTTTGACGAGGATCTTTGCCGGCGGTCTTTTGACGCAGTGTGGTCTGCCCATGTCTGGCATAATATTTCTCCAGTCTGAGCGAAAATATTGGGCAACGATCCGATTTAACTTTCACGGTGGCGGACCGAGATCCAGAGTGGGGGGTCGCCACCGCGCTGCAGTGTTCTTCCTCCTTTATCATGAGTGTGACAATCACCAGGAGAGATCGCGTCGTGAGTTCTCAGAATAACAAGAGCGCCACACAAGATTTGATCGAGCATATCCCAAAACCCTCCAGGGGTGAACATCCCCTCGAACCGAAGTGCTTCCTTCCAGAAATTCTCAACTTTCTCCCCACCGGGGGGCTTGCCGCCCGCCGGACCCCTCGCCGATGAAGAATGGGGGGGGGGATCTCAGCCTCTCTTCGTGGTTTTATTCTCTGCCTTCCCGCCCCAATCGCCATCCCGAGAGGTCTGAGGGCGGAGCCCCCAGCGCGAGCGTTTGGGTAGACATGGATGCATGAGTGCGCACCAAAGAGGTGAGGATCTCTCAACTATCATCCATCACCATCTTCTCCGAGAGGAAGGCCGGAGAGTTTTGGGATGACCTCATCTTCAAAAAGAACACAAGGACTTGAACTAAAGGTAGATAAGCCCCAGGCGAGACTTGAACTCGCGACCTGCTGATTACAAGTCAGCCGCTATGCCACTAAGCCACTGGGGCAAGGTCCATCATATGTTGTCCTTTGTGATATAAAAAAACATGGCGATGCCTCCCCTCATCAGGTGGGGGAGTGTGACTGCAGTGAACCCGGGTTGCCGCCACCAGATGATCTCTTTTTTTGGTGCTTTCATTTTGGTATTTTGCTCCATTCCATACTGGTAAAATGGGAAAATGGAGAGAAAGATACCCCTACCCGGTTATTACAGGTGGTCCTTGTTATTGGAACATCCCATTCACTCATCGAGATGAGAAAACAATATATACCAGATTGTCATTTAGGTCTCAATCAGAGAACGCCCGGGGAGAGATGCTATAACTCCGGGAGGGTTGTTCCAGAAGCCCGTACTATACTGGTGAGATATCCTGGAATACCAATTTTCTTTGGGGGGGACAGAGTGAGATCAGAGGCGATTGTACATCGCTATAATGAAGGGACCGCTCAGCAGGGGTCTGTGATCTTTAACACTGAGGCGAGGCATAAATCAGTTTCCCGATCAATTGCGGCGATACCCTGTTACAACGAGGCACTCTCCGTCGGGTCTGTGGTGCTCAAGGCGCGGCGATATGTTGACGAGGTCTTAGTGATCGACGACGGCTCGACCGACGATACGCGTGCTATCGCCCAGGAAGCCGGTGCGGTTGTGATCACCCATCAGAAGAACGCTGGGAAAGGAGCTGCAGTGAAGACAGCCCTTGAATATGCACGGGTCCGTGGTTTTGAGTATCTCGTCCTCCTCGACGGGGACGGACAGCATGATCCTGACGAGATTCCACGGCTCCTGACCCCGGTCAAAGAAGGGAACGCCGACCTGGTTATCGGGTCACGTTTTCTGGATGATACGAAAAGCACTATACCCTTCTACCGGCGTATCGGTCAGCGGGTGCTCACGACGATGACGAACATGGACTCACACGCCAAGACAACTGACTCCCAGTCTGGGTTCAGGGTCTTGGGCCGGAGTGCGATGCAACGGTTCACCCTGGACTCTGAGGGCTACAGCGTGGAGTCCGACATGATCTCGACCCTCTCAGAGAATGGAGCAAGGATCCATGAAGTACCCATCTCAGTAAATTACGACGTCCCAAACAAACACAAAAAACACCCGGTCACTCACGGCTTCGAGGTTCTGAACAATATCATCAGAAACATCAGTTTCAAACATCCAGTGATGACTTTTGGGGCCT
>JAQVHG010000089.1 GCA_028696365.1 Methanofollis sp. | reverse complement strand
GAGGGCCAGCCCGGCATATCCCGCATCAGGGTTCTTCCGTAACCGCCTGAAGGTCCGGTTTGAATACCTGAGCGCCTCCTCACGTTCCTCCCGCCAGTTCTGGAAAAACCCGGCAACGACCTCTGCGTCGAGCAGGCCCTGGTAGACCGCGACCGTCCGGTCGAAGTCCATCGAGGCGATCTGCCTGGAGAACACCTCTTCATCCTTCCTCAGGGAATCGACGATATCGACGGAGGTGTTGTGGAGGTTGCCGTGGTGGCGCCTGACCACCTCGTAGGCGATATAGGGGAGGAGATCTCTGAGCGGTGCGTCAAAGTGAGAGACCCGGGTCCGCACCACGGCGTAGGCGAAGAGTGCCGAGATCCCGCCGTGATTGCTCTCCTGACTCTTTTTCGGGGTCTTGCCGTCCTTGACCGCTCTGATATACTTCTGGAAGTACGAGGTCGCCTTCCCGAAATCATGGCACGCCCCGAGGAGAAAACAGAATGTCCCGAGGTCTTCGTCAGAGAGCCCCACCGAGTGCGACGAGGCCGGCGACGCGGTGCAGACCGCCGCCGCCCCTTCGGCCACCTCGCGGAGATGGTCGCGGAGCAGACGGTCGGGATGGGAGAGAAGAGGGTTAGAGGAAGGTGATATGCTCGCCATCCTCCAGCTCCCAGTATCGGGCGCCCTCAGCCCTGATCGGGTTGCCGTTCCGCTCAAAAATGACTTCAGGGTAGTCGACGACCGTGCGGTCCTCGCCCATCTCGGCCGGCATGATCTCGGTAATATACTGCCGCCCAGGCTCGAAGACCAGGTTCTCGATCTCGTCGCTGCGGATCGCCGTATGGATCTCCACTGCCTCAGCCTGCTTCTCTTCTGCCTCGAACTCGCCGACGTATGCGAAGTCTGCGATATGCTCGGAGAGCCCCAGACAGAGTGTGTAGACCGAACAGTGTGCGGAGAGCAGGTCACGCGCCGTCTCCTGGACCTCGGGATCGTCGTGGACAAAATAGATCCTGAAATGAGGGTCCTTGAGGAACTCGTACTGGATCTGCGTCCGGCTCTTGATCTCGTTCATCATCTTGCCGGCCTTTTTCGTGTCGATGAGGTTCTCGGCAAACCTGACCTTCTTGACCGGGGCCATCAACCGCACTCCCAGATGTGCCTCCTCGCGCCTGAACCGCCCCAGATACTCCTCCTTGGAGAGCCCGATGACGACGCCGACAAGTCCGGTCAGAGCAGTCCTCGAGGGGATGGAAAACGTGAGAGGGGAGGTGGTGGTATAGTGTTTCCTGAAGTGGCCGTACTCGCCCCAGATCTCAAACACGAGCACGCGGGTCATGGTCCTCAGAGGGCAAGCGGCGCGACTTTGATGCCCGCCGCCTCGATCAGGTCCTGGAGCGATGCCTCGGTCCCGTCGGCGACATAGGTGAGCCGCGGGTCTGCCATGAGGTCGACCCGCTGGATCTTCTCCTTGTTGGCGTCGAGGGCGGCGACCAGATCGGTCACGTCAAGGTTGAACTCGCCGACGTCCCTGATCTCCTCGTCGTCTTTCTCGGAGACGAGTTTGATCGTCCCGTTCAGGTCGCCGATATGGTAGTTCTTCTCGGTGTAGACCACGCTCAGGAGGAGGCGCGGCATCTGGCCGACCTTCGACCTGGAGATCAGGTTCTTTGTCCCATTCCAGAGACCATCATAGAGGAGGGCGACATCGTCGTCGGTGAGGTGCGTGCTCTTTGCGGCGTTCTCGTTGACGATCCCGTAGAACCCGATGAGCGAGTACGGGAGGATATACTGCTCGGTGAATGTTCCCTGTTTGCTCGACTTGTCTGAGGGCATCACTGTCGTCCCCTTCATGTAGGCCATCTTCACCCGATGGAGAGAACGCCCGATCCTGAACTGGACCGGTCCGGTCAGGATGATGCTCTTCTTCTTGATCGCCGCCGTCGCCCCGAAGAGCCTGATGTCGACGCATTTTTTGATGAGTTCGTCCGCGGTATTTACCTTCAGGTCGCCGAGACGACCCTCTTTGTCGATGAGCGTCCCGTCGTCCTTCCTGGTCTCCCTGATGAATATCTCCTCGCCCTTGAAGTCGTGGAGGTAGTCGCGGACCGTCCGCTTCAGCCTGACGTCGCTGACCAGGTTGACCATGGTCTCGTCATCGATCCTGGGTTTGTTCTCGTCAAGGGGGTCGCCGTTGGGGTTGATGTCCTTGACGTCGTACAGAAACACGATCTCTCTGCGCTGCGATACAATCTCGCTCATTTTATTCATCTCCTTCTGGTTCTTCGTCCTCTTTCTTCGCCTTGAACAGGTACGCCAGGTTCATGCCCATGGTGAAGTAGAAACTGATCTCGTCCTTCGACATCTTCCAGTCTTCACCTGCCTGGACCATGTGCCTGGCAATCAACTGCTCCAGGCCACGGTAGTAGTTCTTCCCGTACTCCTCCAGTTTGTTCTGGACCTTGGGGAAGAGGGCGATGACGCTCCGGCGATCAAGGTTGAGCCCGTGGAGTTTTGTCCTGAAGGGCGTTGCCCCCCGCTCACGGTACTGGATGTCCAGGAGAAGTTGCGCCAGCGCCCCTTCAAGGAAGACCGCCTTCTTTGCGTCGGTGTCGAAGAAGTCGGCATAGTGTTCAAAGATCTCATCGGTGATCTCCCCGGCCTTTGGCTCGGGGATATCGGTTCTCAGGTCTGCGATGCTCGGTTTCATCATACACTTCCGGGTGTGGTTCATAAGGAGGCCCAGTTCTGAGAGGTAGCAGAGAAGGGCAAGCCCTCTCAGGCTCGACTCTTTCGTCGGGTAGTTCTGGGCGAAGAGTTTCCTGATCTTGCGCATGTAGGCATAGATCAAAAACTGGTAGTCCACCGGTCGCCCGGTGAAGATCTTGTTCACGATCTCGAGGAAGTAGCCATTGAGGCTCTCGTCGACCTCGGCCCTGAAGAAGTGCCTGACGGTCCCGAAGTCGAACTGATAGGGTACATTCCCTATCTTTTTCCCGTCTTTAAAGGCCGCGACCTCGAGGTCTGAGATGTAGGGGAGAGCGTCCACCTTCTTCTTGGCGTCGAAGAGCGTCCGAAGCCGTGAAGGGAAGACGTCCTCGATGTACCGGTCGATCTTGAACTCGCCCTTCCCGGCGTGATAGATGAGGATGTTGCAGAGGAAGGTGTTCTCCTGTCTGGAGAGGAGGTCGAGGATCTCGTCCTGCGCCTGGTCGAGGAGGTGCATGTACTTCGCCGAGAGGTGGGTCTCTGCCCCCTGCCGGTGGAACTCTTCGATGATCTCGTAGACCTCGGTGTCCACGCCGGGACGGACCGGCTTTGGGATCAAAAAGTAGTCGAACCCCTGGAATCTGAACCTGGCGCACTCCTCAAGGTACTTCTTCCCTTCTTCGAGGAGGAGAGCGCAGTCCTGACAGACAGGATTGTTCTTCCAGGCAAGGGACTGGTCGAACCCGCCCGAGACCATTCCTTTTTTATCAACGGTATAAAAGGGATAGGGGCTGACAAATCCGTAGACCTCGTCTTTTCTCTCTTGGCAGACCGAACAGACCTGGTCCTCTGCCCTCGACTCGGTGCTGTATTTCGAGTAGTACTTGGTCAGGGCCTTCTCCCTGAAGAGGTCCTGGAAGAGCGGGATGTCGCCGATGTATTTTTTCGTCCCGTTCTGGCTGAACGTGATCGTGACAATGGCATTTTCTTTGTTCTTCTTGATCGCATCGCTCTTCTCGGTGAGGGCGCCGACGATCTCCTCGGTGTGATCGGCGATGCACTGGTGCAAGTCTTCAATGAAACAGAGATCCTGACCTGACACCGAGCCGTTGAAGTCCTGTTTCAGCCACCCGAGGATCTTGTTCGGGAAAAACTTTTCCGGCTCAGTGAGTCTGCTGGTGAGAGAGAAGTCCGGGCCTTTTGCCCCGCCCTTCCGGTACATATAGCGGGGGATCTTGTCGTGGGAGTACTCCTCTGTCCCGACCCTGACAAAAGAGCACGACCCCCCATCGGTCTCGACCTCGATCGTGAAGATGTGGCGGTATGCCTGGGAACTCGCTGGGTCTTCACAGAGAAGTGTGAGAACATCTTCCGGGTTCTTGAGGGAAACCCCTTCTTCTTGGGTGACGTATTTCCCGATCTGTTGAATTGATTCGATCATTGCCCTCAAGAGATCACTATGTACTCCATATTAGCAAATAAGTTTCGATCTGTTATCGGTCGCAGAGATGACGATAGCAGCAGTCGATACACCGCCGTCTGGACGCTGCGGCCCGCGGATAATAGCCATATTCGGTGATCTCAAGGATGGCATCCACGACCGACTCCGCGTCGGCTCTGGCCTTCGGGGTGATCGGGACTTCCCTGACCGCATTGTTGCTCCGCAGATAGCAGAGATATCCCCGTTTCACCGGCACCTCGTAGCGTTCCTCGATCATCATCCCATAGAGCACAGACTGAAAGCGGTGAGTCCTGAAGAGGGTGTCCTTGTCCTCGGCAAACTTGTAGTCGAGAGGGGCCGCGGTTCCGTCGTCAAGAAAGAGCACCTCGTCGACGATCCCCCGAACAGGGAGGTGCTCGGAGGTGAGGTAGACCCCGGCCTCTTTCCTCTGCACGCCGAGATCGTGGCGGAGATAGGAGATGTTGGTCGTCTCTCTGGCATGGTGGGCCTCCCGCCCGATCCTGACCTTGGACCGCTTCTCCTCATGCTGCGGGATCTCGAGGCAGTGGAGAAAATAGATGAATCTCGGGCAGAAGAGATATTCCATCACATCGGTGACCGTGAGGGATGCCGGGCCTTCAGAGGACCAGGACGCCAAGAGTATCCCTCACCAGGTCGCGGTCAAACCCCTCGCCGATGAGGGTGATCTTCTGATAACACTCCTCGCACATCGGGAAGATATAGACTGAATCGCCCTCTTTGATGAGCCGCTCGCACTCGATCCCGAGCGAGTCCCACTGGTTCTTGTTGAGGGTGCCGAGGAAGGCGCTCTTCTGGACACGGTAAAGCCCGTACTTCTTGCAGATTTTGACGACAGCGTTTCTCACCTTGTCCTCCGAGATGTCGTAGATCACCCAGATCAGCATATTTACACCCCCTGGATCAACCGGTTTGCCAGGGCATGCGCCTCGGCAAGGATGACGTTCCTGACCTTCATGTTTTTCCCCCGATAGGCGATCTCCTGGTCGAAGCGGGTGTTGAGTTCGTGCATCAAGAGTGCCTTGCCTTCTTTCGAGAGCCCGACGCCCCCTTCGAAGGGCTCGATGTGTCTCTCATGCATCCGTTTTTTTGTGAAAAGAAAGACCACCGGTTCATCGATATGGGCCCTGAACCCCTCAATGAAGTCGAAGACGAAGGATTTTTTGTTGTAACTGTCGGTGTGGAGGATGCCCACGTAGGGGTCGAGGCCTGAGAGGATACAGGCCCGTTCGACGATGCCGTACAGGACGCCGTATCCGTAGTTGAGGGTTGCATTAAAAAGATCTTTCGCCGGCCTGCGGCTCCGTTCCTTGAAGGTCCATCTCTCTGGGAGCACCTCTGCGATCGCTGAGAAGTAAAGTCTTGACGCCCTCCCCTCCAGGCCGAGGATGGTTTGCCTCCGGCGGTCGGCGGTACCGGAGAGCCTGAGCATCTCCTCTCTGAGCGTGGAGATCTCAGAGATCGTTTCTTCGAGACCATTGTCCTGACCTGGCCGCCCCCGTCTGAGTTTTTTCAGGAGAGCGACTTGGTTTTCCATCTTCTGCACCTCCCACTCTTTGACAAGCCGCAGGCCACGGTTGTCCTCAGCCACCTCCAACTGCCTGCGCCTGATCAGCGTGGTGCTCCCCAATTTCGGGTGCCAGACCCTTCCCATGGGGTCGCCGAAGTCGTCCAGGAAGACTATGTCGATGTTGTGCTCCAGGGCGCTCTTGATCACATCGGTGGAGAGCATCGCCGCCGTGGCGATCCAGATGCTCTCGACCTTGCTGATCGGCACTTCGGTCTTCTTCTCTGGGGTCTTGATCTGGAAGGTCTCGCCTTTTTTGTGGAGGAGCGAGCCGCGGGTCGTGATGAGGAGGTTCATGGGTGGTCACACTCTGCCTTCGGTTGCGGCCGTCCGGTCAATGCACTGCATGGCGCCAAACCCACGGGAGACCGATTTCCCGAGGCCGAGGAGGTCGGGGATCTTGAAATTCACCAGGAACTCCCCGGTGAACCCGATCATCGGCGTGCCTTTGAGGGTACACTGGCACGTGGCAATGTTTCTGAGGTCAAGTTTGATCCTGCCTGGGACCTGATAGTCAAGGCCCTTTGAGGCTGAGAGAAGGTTTGAGGTGAGGATATTCCTGAGGAGTTCGGCCCGCTCATTCTGGTTCGATTCGAGATATCTAGGATAGTTCTGCTGGTTGAGGGCGATCCAGGGGGTGACAAACTGGTAGAGATGAAATTTTTCAGAGAGCCCGAATTCTCGTTCTTCGACGGTAATGCTCTTCTCGACGATCTGATATTCCTTCTTCCCAAATCTGATCCTACTGGTTTCCTTGTAGATCTCCTGGAGAACCTCGGCACCCTCGTTGATCCCGATGACCACTGCGGCGGCGTCGAGGATGCGGTACTGAACGAGAGGGTATCGGTATCTGTAGCGGGTATTGTCGATATGCTGGTGAAGGAGGGTATATTCGTTGAAGGTACGCGCCAGATATCCCCTGAGATGATCAGGGCGGTGGGGTAGATCCTGGTCTGAACGCATATGCATGTAAAAGAGGCGCAGACGCATGCGGGTAATTGAACCCGCACTTGTTATATGGTTTCTCTTTTGTTCTGGATTCGGGCGGTCCAATGTATTTTTTTAGAGCATCCGCTCATCTCAGGAGTACAGATCCTTGTTTTGGTGGATACTTGTATTTCTTTATGTACTCCAAATTAGGTTTCAATCCTTGTTCTACTGGAATCGCGTACTCTATGTGGTGCACCTGATCTCTTATATCCCTCGGGTGACCTATCGAGCTTCGCCGTCCTGACAGACTCTCAGGCACGCAACTATTTTATCCCCCCTCAACCCCTCCCCCCTCATGCCTGAAGTCACCGTCTACTCCACGAAACAATGCCCGTATTGCCGGATGGTCAAGGCCTTCCTGGATAAACACGGGATCGCATATCGTGGCATCGACGCCGGTGCCGACGAGCAGGCGGCCGCCGACCTCTACCGCATCTCAGGGCAACTCGGCGTCCCGGTCACTGTTGTCGGCGAGGAGGTGATCGTCGGCTTCGACGCTCCCAGGCTCACCGAGGTCTTCGGGGCAGAACGGGGCGGCGATACCTTCGATGTCGTCATCCTCGGTGCCGGTCCTGCCGGATTGACGGCCGCGGTCTACACCGCCAGAAAATCTCTCTCCACCCTTGTCATCTCAGAGAACATCGGCGGCCAGGCCATGGAGAGCTGGGCCGTCGAGAACTATATGGGCTACCGGATGGTCACCGGCGAAGACCTGATGAACAGGTTCGAGGAGCAGGCCAGAGGTGCCAATGTCCGCCTCGAACTCGACCGTGTCACCGGGGTGAGCCGGGCACCCGACGGCCTCTTTGCGGTCACCACCTATGCAGGCCAGACCTTTAAGGCCAGGAGCGTCATCGTCGCCACCGGCCGCCAACCCCGCCGGCTCGGCGTCGAGGGGGAAGAGAAGTTCTGGGGCCGCGGGGTTTCGGTCTGCTCCACCTGTGACGGTCCCCTCTTCAAGGGCAAAGACGTCGCCGTCGTCGGCGGTGGGAACTCTGCGGTCACCGCCGCCCTGGAGATGGCCAGGATCGCACGCTCAGTCCACCTCATCATCCGCTCACAGATCAGGGCCGACCCGGTCTATGCCGACCGCTTGGGCGAGCACGAGAACATCACAGTGCATATGCCCTACACCGTGACCGGCCTCCTCGGTGGGGAGGTGCTCTCAGGCGTGCGGCTGAAGGACACGGAGCGCGGGATGGAGAGGAGACTCGCAGTCGACGGGGTCTTTGCCGAGATCGGCCATGAGCCCAACACCGCCGCGGTCAAAGACCTGGTCAGGCTCAACGACCAGGCCGAGATCGAGGTGGACGAGAACTGCCAGACTGCTCAGGCTGGGATCTTTGCCGCTGGCGACGTCACCTCGGTGCGGGGCAAACAGATCATCATCGCCGCCGGCGAAGGGGCGAAGGCCGCCCTCCAGGCCCATACTTACCTGATGGCCGGAGAGGCGGCGGCTGCGGCAAAGGTCGCCAGACCGCCGCTCATCCCCCCTCACCCCTGAAAAGCGGGTCGACGCCGGCGACCTGCTCCTCGGGGCCGATGACCACGCAGACGTCCCCGGCCCTGAGCACCGTCTCACCGCTCGGGGCGGCGAACACCTGACTTCCCCGGCGGACGGCCAGGACCGTCACTCCATGGCGACGGCGCAGGTCGAG